>JAZROU010000064.1:0-8255 GCA_045648865.1 Candidatus Enterousia sp. | reverse complement strand
GCAATTCGGATGAAACGGTGGGCCTGATACAACAACCCCGTCAACAATCAATGCAACGCAGTTCCCACATTCACCACCACAATCAACAGTTACGTATGTGTGTTCAAATTCTTCTTCGTATTCTTCCAATTCTTCATCTGTGTCTGCGACTGGCGGTTCTGCATAGATACCCAGAACCAATTCGCCATTTTTATTCCATGTGGCCCCATCCCAAATATTGCTCATAAAAACTCCTTTTGATTAAATAAAAAACACCCGCACATGGCGGGTAAATAAAAAAAAGACGACAAATGTCGTCCGCTGAATATGCGTATTATATCATAAAACGTGTGAAAATTCAATAAAAAACGACCGATAAACGGTCGTTAAGTTCCTGGTGGGGACACAGGGACTCGAACCCTGGACCCAATGATTAAAAGTCATTTGCTCTACCAACTGAGCTATGTCCCCAAAACCGGACCTGGAAAATCAAAACACATGGTTCTGTTTCCAGTGGTCGGCGGATATTTTGACATATAAAAAAATGAAAATCAAGCAAAAAGAATAAAAAGTACGATTTATTTTTTTGTTTTTGATGTGTCGGTCCCGGCCATATGTTGGGCCAGGTTCATTGCCGCAACGCTGTCCGAATCCAGCCAGTCCAAAATTCGCCCCATCACAGATTCTGTATACTTTGCGGACAGGTGTTTGTTTCTACGAAATTTATTTTCATTTATCAGGTGTGTTATATCACGCGACAGCCCAGATAATATCTGAATTTGTTCATTGCTAAGGACCGGGTTTTGGCTGTTGCGATATAACAGTGTATCTAAATCATTGTGAAAATCATTCAGTTTTTCTAGTGTGCGTGCATTGATTTTCTGTCGCTTTGAAATTTCTGTCGCCCGCCATATCAGCATTCGATTCAGGTTTTCTGTTGTCAGCGTGCTGCGCACCCCCATGGATTCGCGCAGTAAAATAATCATATTCAGCATCAGCACATTCAGTTTATCTGTCATGCTGTTTATCATTGTTTGCTTCATCTGGTTTGCAATCCGCGAATTAGTATAATCGTACAACAAAAATACCAGTGGAATCGACAGCAGTGATGCCGACACATTAATTACCAGGTCACGTATATTTGCATTTGGTGCGTTATCAATTGCCTCGGTGTACAAAACGATTCCACCCGCAATTGACATCAGGTACGGCAAAGATTTCAAGAATACGGTACGAAAATGTATCTTCATACCATGTATATTACAATATAGGCGCCATATCTGATACAGGAACCTATGCCTGGACCTTGGTATAGCAGCGTCCGCGCATGAACACAATTGCCCACACCCCCAGCGCCAGCATCAATCCGCCTAGTATAAATATGCTGTATCGCCAGCTGCCCAATGTTGCTCCCAATCCGACAACCCCACATACAATCATATACATTATATAATTTATCGTTGTATAGAACGACAGGACCACCGACCGATGTCGTGGTGGTATCATGTGCTGAAACCGTGAATACAGCAACGTATAAATGCCATAAAACAGCATGTATGCAATCCCCAACATCCACAGTGCGTCGGTATCGTAAGCTGCGCCAAATCCAATAAACGCGATACCGACCACGCATATCATTGCGTACAAGAATGTCTCTGAAATTTTTGAGAACTTATATGCAAAACGTTGCCCAATTGTTGCGCATCCCAGTAAAAACAGTGGCACAATCCCAACGTATTCAGTTGGTATTCCGATTTGCAATCCAATCGGGCTTAAGAAATCGTCCAGGAACGGAATGTTGATGACCAACAGAGCCATCATCATCACGGACATCAGGCATGGTGTTTTTACGCATATCTTGATGCCTGTGCGTATCAGTTTAATCATAGGCATAGGTGCTGCCTGTTGTGCTGGGGTGCTGGGGCGATATGGCACCGCCATCAGGCAAATCATAGAAATCAATATCGCTGCAACCGACGCCCATGTTACCCAATCGTATCCCATAAACATCAGCAACGAACCGAATGCAGATAATGCCACCCCGATTGATTCATACGTAGATTTTCGCCCCAGAATACGTGAATATTCGCGCCGTTTTCCGTATGCGGACACAGCGTCATATACCAGGCCTTCGAACGCGACACTGCGAAAGCCGGCCTGCACACCCCACAGAAACATCCCCACAACAAATCCTGTATATGTTGGCCACGCCAACCACAATAAAATTGCGATTGCCTTTAAAATTTGGCCAATAATCATAGACCATCTTTGTCCTACACGATTTGTGATATATGTGATTGGCGCCTGTCCCAGTATTGTGCCCAGGGCTGAAATAATAAACATAGTTGACAATTGCAGGTCTGTTAAACCATTTTCCTGCATAAAAATCGCATACACCGGTGTCAGCAATAAAAACTTGTTAAAAAACGCAAAACCATACAGTGATATCATCAGTCTGTTCATAAGACCTTTCCTCTTTTTAGAAAATTATAACCGAAAACTCGAAAAAAAGTACAGTAAATATTGAAAATTTCCGCAATTTGCACTATAATAAATGGGATAGATAAAGAGGTAATTAGATGGCGGATGTTTCTATGGAAAATTTCTTGTTGCAGTACTTTATGCAGATGCGCATAAAGAAAATGCCGCCAGAGATTATGGCAAAGTATCAAGACTATCTGGGCAAGGATGATTTTCGTGGCCATATGAAAGATTGGCGCAACAACCTGATGCAACAGGTTAACGGCACCTGGGAATCCAAACCGCTGCCGGATCCCAATGGGTCAGAATTTCATTTGACAGATGAAGAATGGGTTAAGTTTTTTCAGGAATTTCGCCGTGCGTTTCGCGCTATGGCTGCAAACAAAGGCAAGCTGGAAGGAAGTATTGATTTCGACGACAAGAATGACAAGGCCTTGAATTTTCTGAACGAGTATTTTGGGGCTGGTAAATTATTTAACCACACCAAAGCAAAACCAGATGCAAAAATCGAGATAGAAAAATTACGTGAAGTCATCAAAGATAATGAAAGGGTGTTCAGGGTATTCTTGTCCAGGAATAATCTGATTGATTATGACAGTTTGCTTAAGGGAATAACAGAGAAAGACGGCAAGTATAAGTATGACAGCGATCCTACCCTGCAAAAACAACTTAAAGATCTGGTTGAATACATAGACTATTATCGAACCAGCACCACCGAATTGGCATCAATTGATTTTAAAAACTGTGATTTTGACAAAATTTCAAAGGGGTTTGAAGACGATGACAGCACTCTGACCAGCAGCGCAGAATTTGATAATTTCAAGAACGGCGAATATGACATCATATTGCGCAGATTATACAGCGAAGAAAAGGTGCGAAATGCATTCCCCAGCGACAAGGTGAGATCTGCCTTTGATCATTCCAAGGAACTGACGGCTTACGACGATAATAACAGCAAGGACTATATTCCGCCAAAACGCGATGATGAATTAAATCCACTACAACAACTTTCTAAGTGGGCGGATGATACATATGCTGACGTGTTTGAAAAATATGTAAAATTCAAAGGCGACCGACTGTATTTTTCGCCCAGTGCTAAGAATATTGTTGACGCCATACACAAAGCCAATGTTAAACCAACCGATGGTATCAAAGGTGTTCTGGACAAGGCGCGCGATATAGAAAAGGGGCTGATGTATAAATCGCCCAAGGCGACCGATCATTTTAAATGGTTTAATAAAACAATGGACGAATTGGAGAGGACTATGCCCAAGGCATACGCTGGTGCCCTTAAAAACGGTCGCCAAATGCGCGCCATTATCGAAGAAATGATTATGATTGCCGTCCGTGACGGCAAGGTTGACGAGGCTAAAACCGCGATGGAGGTTTTATCTGTCATCAAATACGGATACACCACCAGCAAGATTATGGACGCCCTGGGCAAAGAAAACCTAAGCGTCTTTTCCGACGGTAAATTGTCTTGGAATAAGAACGAAGGGATGCAGTTTGTTACCAAGGCCCTGGACAAAAGTATCAAAACGGCATTTATGGGTATTGGATACGGCATCACCATGGTCGGTAACGCAATCAACCTGTCAGGCAGCAAGTTCAATGGTCACCGTGGTCGACTGAAAAATAAACAGGCAGAATGGGACGCGCAAAACACAGCAGATAAAACCGCCGCAGAAACGCGCAAGAATAATCTGAATGCCCAGGACCGGGCGTTAATTCAGCAAGAAAATCAAAACAAAAATGATGTGAATCGTAATTTGCAGCCAGGGCAACAGGTTATTACCGACGCAAATTTTGTTCAGCAAAAAACAGATTTGACAACCGCCAGAACCGCCGAGGCGGCAGAAAAGACGCGTCTGGACCAGCGCGCCCAAGATCCTGCATATAAGGCGTCTGCGCAACAGGTTAATAATTATAATAATTTATTACAGGAACAAACCTCGTGCCAACAAAATCAACCAGTTCTGACCCAGCAAATCGCTGATTTGGATAACCAGATTCAAGCAATTCAGACCGATCCAAACATGTCCCAGACAGAAAAAGATATGCGCAGTCAGGGATTGATTCAGACTAAGATTGAAAAACAAAATCAACTGGCTCAGATAAATCAAAGACTGGCCGATATCCCGAACGAACTGAATGCGATAACAAGTAATCCAAACTGGGCAAACGATCAACACATCGTTCAACAGCATCAGGCGGAAACACAGGCTTATAATAATACAGTCGACCAAAATAACGCCCAGGCTGACAGAATAAGAAAATGGGAAAGTGCAACCCAAAGTATAGAAGAAATAAACCAGCGTATAGCTGATCGTGACAGCGAAATGAGCCAATGGGATGAAAATCACAAAGATAAATATATGGAACTGATGGCGTATTGGGATATGCTGGAAAGCGGACGTAATACACACATGGGTAAAATGTATAACTGGAAACCGATTAAGGCCGGCAGTGCCCAGAAAAAATTCAACGGACAGCAAATATTTAATGACTATCTGTCGAATTATACGTATCGCTAGGTTGCGGGGGGATTTTTGCGTGTCCCACCCCCAGATAACTATTGAAAACGCAAAAATCCTTTGCTATGCTGTTCGCCGAAGAAGAAAAAAGGATTTCATATGTATATACTTGCTTTAAATTGTGGTTCTTCATCCCTGAAGTACCAGGTGTTTGACGCTGATTCTAAATGCGCCCTTGTTGGTGGCAATGTTGAAAAAATCGGTTTGCCAGATTCTTTTGTTACCCAGAAATATCCAGACGGGACCAAGCAAAAGAAAGAAACATCCATGAAAAACCATGACGAAGCATTAAATGTGGTCTTGTTCATGTTGCGCCAGGCATCAATTGACCTGAATGAAATCGGCGGTGTGGGCCATCGTGTTGTTATGGGTGGTGATAAATTCGCATCATCTGTTGAAATTACAGACGAAGTTATTAAAACAATCGATAAATTGTCGCCATTGGCACCATTGCACAACCCGCCTGCATTGCGTGGCATTATGACTGCTAAACAGCTGTTGCCAAACGCGAAACAGGTTGCGGTGTTTGATACTGCATTCCATCAGACTATGCCGGATTATTCATACCGTTATGCGGTTCCACGCGCATGGTATACTGAATTGGGGGTACGTCGTTATGGATTCCATGGTACCAGCCACCTGTACGTGTCTAAGCGTGCCGCAGCAATGCTGGGTAAACCCGCTGACCAGTGCAACCTGATTACAATGCATATTGGGTCAGGGGCGTCTGCGACGGCAATTCGTAACGGTATTTCTGTTGATACGTCTTTGGGTATGACGCCATTGGCGGGTTTAACCATGGGAACACGCCCAGGTGATTTGGACCCAGGTGTTGTTCTGTACGTAATGGAACAGTTGAAATTAAGTCCGGCCCAGATGCAGACCCATCTCAGCAAGGATTCAGGACTAAAGGGGCTGACAGAATGTTATGCCGACCGTCGTGACGTCGAAGAAAACAAGGGCACCAATGACTCATGCCGCCTGGCCATTGATATGGAAGTGCAAAATGTAAAAAAATACATTGGTGCATTTATGGCTGAATTGGGTCGCGTTGATGCGGTTGTCTTTACCGCGGGCGTTGGTGAAAATGACGAATATCTGCGTGGCAAATTCTGCGAAGGTCTGGAAAACATCGGTATCAAACTGGATGTAAAAAAGAACAACGAAACATTGGCGCGCAAGGGGGCAGGGGAAACTGAAATCAGCACACCAGACAGCCCTGTAAAATTATTCATGATTCCAACCAACGAAGAATTGGTAATTGTCGAAGATACATTGGCCATCATGAATAACAAATATAATCCAAATCATTTGTTGATGGATTACAGTTTCGCGCAGAAACAAAACCAAAAATAAAAAATCCCCCGTTTGGGGGATTTTTTTTATTACATCATTCCTGGCATTGCGCCCGCCATTTGTGGGGCAGATGATTTTTCTTCGGGAATTTCGGTCATGACCGCGCCGGTTGTCAGCATAACGCCCGCCGTTGATGCTGCCGCTGCGATTGCGGTTTTTACGACCTTGGCTGGGTCGATAATCCCCGCCTGCAACATGTCTACATATTCGCCTGTCTGCGCATTGTACCCGACATTGTATTCTGTTGCATCCATTACTTTGCCCCCAACGATTTCACCAGATACACCCGCATTTTCTGCCATTTGTGCACATGGTGCAACAATTGCACGTCGTACAATATCGATACCTACATTTTGGTCGTTATTTTCACCATGCAGATTCTCCAATGCGTGTGTTGCGCGAACCAGTGCAACCCCACCGCCGGCGACAATACCTTCGGCGACTGCGGCACGTGTGGCGGCCAATGCGTCATCAACACGGTCTTTCTTTTCTTTTACTTCAACCTCTGTCATGCCACCAACCTTGATAACCGCGACCCCGCCGACCAATTTAGCCAATCTTTCCGACAGTTTTTCTTTATCGTATTCACTGGATGTCAGTGTTATTGCCTGGCGGATTTCTGCGGCGCGTGTTGCAATTGCGTTTTTATCGCCTGCACCATGTGCCAACAGTGTTGAATCTTTGGACACCACGACTTTTTTTGCGCTGCCCAGAACTGCTGGGGTAATGTTTTCAAATGTCATCCCCATATCGTCTGAAATGACCGTTGCGCCCGTCAAAATCGCGATATCTTTCAGCATTTCTTTGCGTCTGTCACCATATCCAGGTGCCTTTACCGCGCACACCTTTAATCCCCCACGCAGACGATTCAGAACCAACGTTGCCAGCGCTTCGGATTCAACGTCTTCTGCAATAATCAATAATGGTTTGCCTGATTGCGCAATCGGTTCCAGTACCGGCAACAGTGCCTGCAACCCCGTAATCTTTTTTTCAGATACCAAAATCTGTGCGCCATCCAGTTCCGCCAGCATTTTTTCGCTGTTGGTGACAAAGTATGGTGACATAAACCCTTGGTCAAATTGCATTCCTTCGACGACATCGATTTCCGTATCTAATCCCTTGGCTTCTTCGACGGTGATAACACCTTCTTTGCCGACGCGTTCCATGGCATTTGCGATTTTTTCACCAATGTCACGATCGTTGTTCGCGGAAATAGTTGCCACCTGGGCGATTTCTGCGCTGTCCTTGACGGGACGTGCATGTGCATCAATGTCGGCAATAACGACGCCAACCGCCATGTCAATACCGCGTTTTACGTCCATCGGGTTCATACCGGCCGCAATAACGCGACGTCCTTCACGAATAATTTTTTGTGCCAATACGGTTGCGGTGGTTGTTCCGTCCCCGGCATCGTCGCCGGCCTTTTTGGCGACTTCCTGGACCATACGTGCACCAATGTTTTCCTGGGGGTCTTTCAAAGATACCGCACGTGCCACGGTAACACCGTCTTTGGTTGCGACCGGTGCGCCATAGGATTTTTCAATAACAACCGTACGTCCCTTGGGACCCATGGTAATTTTTACCGCGTTTGCCAATTTATCAACACCCGCGGCCAGTTTATCTGTATCAAAAACAATATCTTTTGCCATTTTTTATTCCTTATTCAATAATTCCCAAAATATCAGTTTCTTTAATCAGTATGTAATCGCGCCCTTCTAATTTGATTTCATTTGCGCTTGCCGCCCATTTTGCGAACAATACGACATCATCTTTTTTAACGGTCATCGGAATCAGCGTATCGGCGACCTGGGTTCCCGCACCCGTCGCAATAACGCGTCCGCGCGACGGTTTTTCGCGTGCGTTATCCGGGATAATAATTCCACCGGCGGTTTTATTTTCTTCTTC
>JAZROU010000063.1:0-9099 GCA_045648865.1 Candidatus Enterousia sp. | reverse complement strand
GCAATTCGGATGAAACGGTGGGCCTGATACAACAACCCCGTCAACAATCAATGCAACGCAGTTCCCACATTCACCACCACAATCAACAGTTACGTATGTGTGTTCAAATTCTTCTTCGTATTCTTCCAATTCTTCATCTGTTTCTGCGACTGGCGGTTCTGCATAGATACCCAGAACCAATTCGCCATTTTTATTCCATGTGGCGCCATCCCAAATATTGCTCATAAAAACTCCTTTTGATTAAATAAAAAACACCCGCACATGGCGGGTAATAAAAAAGACGACCAATGTCGTCCGCGATACACGAATATTATACCATAAAATACGAATTTTTTCAACAAAAAACACCCCGATGGGGGTGCCGTTTTATGATGGGGCGGATAACCGGACTCGAACCGGCGACATTTGGTACCACAAACCAACGCTCTAACCAACTGAGCTATATCCGCCATACTGTATGCGCAAGATGCGCTTATATTTTACTCTTTGGTGGAGCTGATCGGACTCGAACCGACGACCCCTTGCATGCCATGCAAGTGCTCTACCAACTGAGCTACAACCCCAAATTTCCACTAGAATTATTCCTCAATTGATTTTCACCGTGCCGTGCACTGATGGAACAATCCCATGCGCCGATATATTTTATATATATTCAAACAAAAAGTCAAATTAAATTGCGATAAAATGCATAAATATAAAAAAATCCCCCAAACGGGGGGGATTATCTGCCTGAATCCAATTCTTCAACCAGTTTTTTATAGTCGTTGACCCCACTGCTGCCCAGGCCACCTTTCATTTTTTTTGCGGCATTAATCAGCTTTTGCAATTTTTCATCAGTATTCGACTTCGATTGCCCCAGTCCCGTGTTTTCTTGACGCAGTGCACTGTTTTCTCTGTTCAAGGTTTGGTTTTGATCTTGTGCATCTGCCAGTGTCTGACGCAATGCATTCATTTCGCGGTTTATCCGTTGTGTTTCTTGTTCCTTGGCGGCCAGCTGCTGTTTTAAATCTGCGATTTGTTTTTCCAGGTCTGCAATCTTTGTTGACTGTACATCTGGTGCCTTAGAAATGTACTCTGCTGCACCTGGCATCAGCATTTTGTCGACATTATATACTTCTTCAACCTGGTTCTGAATTTGCCTATCCCCAAGTAGATATGCGCTATTTTTTACAAAGGCAACAGTATTATTGACTTTGGTCAGGTCAGGCGTGTCCTTGGACAGTTCTGCATTCAATTCCTTTCGTGCGATCTTATCTATATCCTGAAAGATTGTCTGTAAATTGTCGTGTTCGCCGTTTCTTTTGTACAGCTCCATTAAATTGTATAAATCCCGTGTTGTCGCATGTGGATTGTTTGCGCGCATGACAAGGGCTTGTTTTTGGCTTTCTGTTTTATCGGATGACGATGTTGTAAAGAATTTTAACATGTCATACTTTGCCTTGTCGTTCGTAAACTTATCAATTTTCCCCAGCATCATCATAGAATATTGTTCACCTTCTCGACCATATGCCACTAACTCTCTGGGGAAACTTTGGTGCAGTTGGTTGTGTTTAGAATAAAATACCTTTGCCACAGTTACAAAACGATTATAGAAATCCTGCGATTCTTTGTCGTATGGTGTTGCAGCAGCTCTCTCTATGTCGTCCATAAAACCAACAAGGTTTTCTAGTCTTGCCCTTTTTACTGGGTCTTGTATCTCTTTTTGTATTTTTCGATAATAGTCCTTCTGTTTCTCAAAAGATTGTTTATATTGCTGCGGATTATGGGCATAATTATAACAATCTGCAAAGAAATTTGTGTAAAAAATTCCGTCAAATTCCCGCCCTATTACAAATGCGACTTCGGATAATTGTTCTAAATTCATAAAATTTTTATTCTCTGCCATAGTGTGGCCCTCCATTCCTACGAATTTTATCATATTTGGTGTATTTTGTCCAAGTTTTTTTATATTCACATTTATCCTTGCCAAGTGATGAATCAATTTGCTACTCTCTGTCTTAGAATCAAGGAGACTTTATATGGACTATCAATTATTAAAGGCCGAAGTTGAACAAAAAACGGCCCAAACACTGGAAGTTTTAAAGACAGAATACGCGGGTCTGCGCACCGGTCGCGCATCTGTTCATTTATTGGACGCGGTGCGTGTGCCTGTTTACGGCTCTGAAATGCCAATTAACCAGGTTGCCACTGTTTCAACCCCCGATAATCAGACATTGTCTGTCACGGTTTGGGACATCACAAATGCACCCGCGGTTGAAAAGGCTATTCGCGATTCGGGCCTGGGACTAAATCCAATGACGGCGGGCGGTGTTATTCGTCTGAACATGCCACCATTGACCGAAGAGCGTCGTCGTGAATTGACCAAGGTTGCCGGCAAATACGCAGAAGAGGCTAAAATTTCCATGCGTAACATTCGCCAGGATGCAATGGGGAAAATCAAACGCGCAGTTGCGGACAAAGAAATTTCCGAAGATGACCAACGTAAATACGAAGAAGATATTCAAAAGGTTTTTGACAAGCGTGGCACAGAAGTTGACGCCATGGCCCGTGAAAAAGAAGCCGACATTATGTCTGTCTAAACGTTATTAAATTGGAAATGATATGTTAAAACTGTTCAAGAAAAAAACAACATCTGTTGCTGAAAATGCTCGGGTCCCCCAGCACATTGCGTTTATCTGTGATGGTAATCGTCGTTGGGCGGAAATGCGTGGTCTGCCACCATTGATGGGGCACCAGGCCGGCATCGCAAATTTCGAGAATTTGGTTGATTGGTTCTTTGCGCGTGGCGTATCGACGATAACGTTCTTTTGTTTTTCGACGGAAAACTGGAATCGATCCCAGGACGAGGTTAACTTTCTAATGGACTTGTTCTATACAGAACTGACCAAGAATATGGAACACGCACTGGAAAAAAATATTCGTTGCCGCGTAATCGGTTCCCGTGACAGATTGCCCGAAAAATTGGCTGCGCTGTGCGATGAATTAGAAGAAAAGACCGCAGAAAACACCGGTGGCACAGTTGCGTTTGCTGTGAATTATGGCGGGCAACAGGAAATTATTGATGCTGTGAACGCGGCAATTGCAAATGGTGAACCTGTCACATTGGAAACATTTGAAACGTATTTAGATACAGGCGATTTGTTGCCAATTGATTTAATGGTTCGCACCAGTAATGAAAACCGTATTTCCAACTTTTTATTATGGAAATTGGCGTACGCAGAATTGTTGTTTGTACCGGAACATTGGCCTGACTTGGTCCGTAATGAGCGCGGCTGGCAAAATGTTTTGGACGAATTTGCAAAACGCAATCGTCGCTTTGGTGGTGGGAAAAAGACCGATTATCTGGGAAAAAAGAAACAAGGATAAAATATGTCAAATACAAAGCAAAGAATCATTGTTGGTGCGATTATGGCATTGGTGGCCGCGCTGGCGGCGGCGGGCGAATACATTGGTTGGCCAACGGTACGTATTTTGGGGATTGTGGTCGTTGCGGCGATGATTGTGGAATATATTTTATGTCTGCGTCGCGCCGGTGGCGATGTTTTGCGTGCGAACTGGCTGACGTTCGGTGGTTTTTTTGTGTGGCTGATTGTTATGTTGGCGGCAATTAACGTCATCGGTGCGCGCCCATGGATTGTGTTATTGCTGTTGATGATAATTTGTTGTGCGGATATTGGCGCATGGTTGTTTGGTCGTTTAATCGGTGGTGACAAAATGTGGGAACGGATGTCTGCGGGCAAGACCTGGTCCGGACAAATTGCGGGGATTGTTTGCGGTACATTTGCCGGGGTAATGTATGGCCTGTTGGGGGCGGACACATTTATGCCCCAGTTGCTGTGGATTGGTATCAGCGTATCCTTGTTATCCCAATACGGTGATTTGACGGCCAGCTGGATAAAACGCAAATTGGGCATCAAAGATTTTGGCACGATTTTACCGGGGCACGGTGGTATTTTGGACCGATTTGATGGTTGGATTTATGCACTGCCATTGGTATGGTTGATAATGTTATAGATGTTTTTGTAAAGGAAGGGTAAAAACATGCAGGTACTGTTAACGATTGTTGCGCTGTTAATTGTTTTAGGTGTTGTTGTATTTGTGCACGAATTTGGGCACTTTTTGGCGGCTCGTTGGGCTGGGGTGCGTGTTGATACGTTTTCCATTGGTTTTGGGCCTGCGATTATCAAGTGGCACGATAAACGTGGCACATTGTGGAAGATTGCCTGTCTGCCACTGGGTGGTTATGTGTCCATCTATGGCCAAGAAGACATGTTTAACCGCAAAAAGTATGCCGATTTACCTGCGGATAAAAAGGTGGGGCACTATTTGTCGGCACCTGCCTGGAAACAGTTTATAATTATTGGCGCTGGCGTATTTATGAATTTTATTTTGGCGTGGGCGATTTATACATCACTGTTTATGTTTCAACCGCGCTTGGTTGGAAACTCTCAGTTGCCTGTTATCGGCCAGGTCATTCAGGAATCTGTGGCGTTTAACGCGGGCATAAAACCCGGTGACACAATTGTTCGTATTGATGATGAAAAAATCACCAACTGGGGCGAGGTTATATTGGCCAAAGAATTGGCGTCAAACCGCGATGCCGATGTTTTAATTGTCCGTGGCGATGAACTGGTGAATGTAAAATTATCACCGGCCGAACGTTGGGGAATGGTCGCGGATGGTGCGCGTCGTGCCGACCCCCAGCCCCAGGGGCTGTTCCGTGCAATGTATTCTGGCGCACGTAAAACATATTATGAATCCAAGACCCTGTTGGTCGTGTTAAAGCAGATTATCACCGGCGAACGTTCTTCAAAACAGTTGGGGTCGTTTATCACAATTGCGGAATATTCTGGTCTGGCATTGGCGGCTGGATTCTTCAGTCTGTTATCCTTGATTGCATTGTTATCGGTGAATTTGGGGGTTTTGAATTTGTTGCCCCTGCCGGTTTTGGACGGTGGATATTTGTTGATATTGATTATAGAGGCTATCACCCGCCGCAAATTACAGGGCCGTGGCATGGAAATCGCAATTATGTGCGGATGGGTATTGATTCTTGGATTGTTTATATTAACAATGTGGAATGATATTGCACGTGTATTTGGGTTATAGAAAGATGAAGAAAGTATCATATATTGCATTATTATCTTTATTTGTTGCGTCAAATTCACTTGGCGCAACTGTCTCGCGTATTGATGTGTCGGGAAATCAGCGTATGGATGCCGAATCCATTCGAATTTTATCTGATGTAAAAGCCGGCGATAACGTTGGTGAATCCCGCACAAATGCAATTGCGAAAAAATTGCAAGAAAGTGGATATTTTTCCAAAATCAATGTTCGCATGTCGGGCAATGTTTTAAAAATAGATGTCACGGAATCGCCTATTATCAACATGGTCACGGTCGAAGGTAATGACGAAGTTTCCACCGACGATTTGAAAAAAGAAATCAAGACCGCAGAACGTTCTTCATATAACGCGGCAACAATCGGCGCTGATGTCCAGCGTATGTTAACGGTCTATCAGCGCCAGGGTTATTTCGGCACCAAGATAGAGCCACAAAAAATAGAACTGCCGGACAATCGTGTTAACATTGTCTATGAAATTACCGAAGGGCACCCGACCTGGATAACGGATATCAAGTTCGAAGGAAATAAGAAATTTTCTGACCGCACACTGCGTGGTGAAATTTTGTCCCAAGAACACGCCTGGTGGCGTTTTATGAGCCAGTTTGACACATTTGACGAAGACAGAATTCAATACGACGGTCAAATGTTGCGCCAGTTTTATTTGCGTAATGGCTATGTTGATTTTAATGTGACGGACACATCTGGCACATTTACCCCCGATCGCCAATATTATTCGGTTGTATTCACCGTTGACGAAGGAAATCAATACGATTTTGGCAAATTAACTGTGGACAATCCGTTCCCGGATGTGCCGACTGATGAATTGATGGATGCCATTGTTATGAAGTCTGGCGACACATACAATGTTGACGAAGTAGACGAAACATTATCTGCCCTGCGCAGTGCCGTTGCGGACTATGGATACGCATTTATCAATGTTGAACCCATCCCAACCAAGAACCCAGATGATAAAACAATCGACCTGGTGTTCAAGATTCAAAAGACAAATCGTATTTACCTGAATTCGATTAATATTTTGGGAAATGTTCGTACATTTGATTCTGTGATACACCAATCATTACCGATGCGTGCGGGCGATCCATTTTCATTACAGACAATAGAAGAGGGGCGTCAAAAATTAATGCGTACACGCTATTTCAAAGACGTCCAGATGGTCCCAACACGCGTTGCTGATTCCAATATGATGAATCTGGATATCAAGGTCGAAGAACAACCAACAGGTGAACTGTCCGGTGGTTTTGGCTGGTCTAATATCAATGGTTTCATGGTTGATGCGGGCATTACCGAAAACAACTTTATGGGGCGCGGTCAAATTGTGCAATTGCGTGGTTCCATTGCCGAATATCAGAAACAGGCCCTGTTCAGTTTTACCGAACCTTATTTATTTGGTCGCGCATTGTCTGCAGGATTTGATGTTTCGTACACAATGTATAATTATTCATCCCTGGGCGGTTTTGGATATGACCGCGATTCTTTGACGGTTGCGGGGCGCATGGGGTGGCGTTTGACCGACCATTGGACGCAAAATATACGCCTGTCTGCCGCATTCGACCAGAATTATGATCTCCAGGCTGACGATGGCTGGCAGGATGCGAATTTATATACCTTGGGTACTAATTTCAGATACCACAATCTGGACACAAACTTTGCCCAGAACACACATACGGGTGTGGTTGCAAATTTAGGTATTGCGTACACTGGCTTTGGTGGCACAGAAAGCTATATGCGATACAGCGCCGACATTATCGGCATGGTAAAATTCTGGGATGACCGGTGGCAGTTGCGTTCCTCGCTGGACTTTGGCTATTTGCAGCCATTGGATGGCGATTACATATCGCGTGTTTATCGCTATTTCTTGGGCGGTGAAAGTTTGCGTGGTTTTGACGTGGCGGGTGTTGGATCGCGTCTGTGGTATAATTCGACATATGCATTGGGGGGCTTGTGGAAATTAAACGGTTCGACCCAATTGAATTTCCCTGTGTTTATTCCAGACGAATATCAGATCAAGGGCTTTGTATTCTTTGATTATGGTGTTTTGGGAAAGCCACCAGAAAAAGAATATACCGACCCTGTATACAATATGCCAAATGACATCGATGATTCATGGCGCACATCTGTTGGTGTTGGTGTTTATTGGAATACGCCAATGGGGCCGATGAATTTCAGTTGGGGCTGGCCGTTAAAGATGAACAAATACGATCGCGAACAGCGATTCCTGTTGTCATTTGAAACACAGTTTTAGTCTTGACGTGGATTATAAAAATTGCGTATACTTTGAATATCAGGAAAGGGGGACATACACATGAAAAAAATATTTTTGGGCATTTTTGTTGCATTATGCCTTGCCGGCTGTGGCCAGGTTTATGACCGTGAACCGGTTGGCGTTGGCTATGATAATAATGAATTAAAGTTAAGTCCATGTGCCTGCATCATGGTATACCAGGCCTAGTATGCAATCTTGATTCTGGAACAGGGGGGACAGAATTTTGAGATATCCAGACGAATTTAACACATCTACATTTCCGGCGGGGCCGCGTATTGCGTCGACCCGCATGTTGTCTATTTTTATAATGGTTGTGTTTTTTTTGATAATATGTTCGTGTGGTTTATTGCTGTGGGTTCAGCGTTCGACCCAGGTTCATCCGTTTTTAGTATCCATTAACGGCATTACAGGCCAATGGGAAGTTGTCGGACACCAACATGGTCGTGTACGTGAATTATCTACGGATCAAACATTACAGGAATCGCTTGTTGGCAAATTTGTTCGCAATTGGTTCTGGATTGCCGAAAATCAGGATATTAATACGGCACGTTGGGACAAATGTGACCGTACGGCCGATTGTGCGCCTGAAAATAAAAGCGGTGTTGAAACCGGGGCGTGCGGAATTTATTGCCTGACGGGGGACGAAATGTTTTCACATTTTCTGACTGATGTAAAGTCTGGGTATCAGTCGCGTGTACTTGACGGTGAAACATGGCGCGTGGACATGTCGTCAATTCAAATATTGCCAATTGGTGATGTTGTGCCTGCTGGTGGTACATGGCAAATCCGTGCAAAAATCATATCGAACAAGACCGCGCCAATTACAGTTTTGGCATATGCGACAATTGGGCGAGATATGGACGCATATCCACAAACACTGGGGTATTATGTGTCCGGCTTTAACGCATACAAGATGAACTGATGAAAAAGTTGATAATGTTTTTTTCGGGTTTATTGTTATTGGCGCTGATGTTTGGCGCCTTGGTTATCGCGGGTGTAATTTACGATACGGGTGCCAAGACAACAATCGATACATATTTTTTTCAACCTGACGATAACGCGAACCGTCGTCCTGGGGTTCCTGTGACTGATGTCGCGTTGGGGCCGAACAAGATGCGTGATTTGCTGATATCAAAATACATAACAGAATATTTTTATGTCATGCCCGATCTATCAGATGTACAGCGCCGTCGCGAAGGGCGCACGTCATTATCCTATATGTCTACATCAAACGTTTTTACCGCATGGCTAGAAAATGTTGCCCCGCAAATATCAGAACTGGCTGCGTCTGGTGCATTACGTACTGTATCTTTGGTATCTGTTACCCCTGACGCCAATAATAATTATTGGGCGGTTGAATATGAATTACGAACATGGCGCGTTCCAAATAATTTTAATATCAAGCCCGAGATTACGCGTGGTACCATATACATGGCGATAATTTACGAGCCAGACATGCGTAAAAGTGTTCGGAAACAGCCTATCGAAGACTTCCTGGAATCTGGTAACGATCCTGCGGCTGCGTTCAGGTTTGGTGTTATTGATGTTGCATCGCATCAGTAAAATGGGAATAATATAGTATATGAAACAAGTACTGAAATTTTTAATGATTTTGTATATCGCATCTATTTCGCATGCGTATGCGGAAGCTGACGCATTTGATTTTAACAAAATCGCCATCATAGACAGTG
>JAZROU010000062.1:0-6296 GCA_045648865.1 Candidatus Enterousia sp. | reverse complement strand
CGCGGTACGCGCGTTATTTAAATCCTTTTCACTCAGTCGGACCATTTCATCTGTCATTTTTGCTGTCCAGTATAAATCTGTTGCGGCATATCTGACTTCGCGCCGGGTCAGTTCCTGCGAAGATTCTGCCATTTTAATCGCAGATTTAACGGATTTGACGGCATTGCCAATTTTCCCAAATGTATAAATTGGTTGGGTTAATGTCAGTCCTGCTGAAAAGATGTTATCTGGAATTTCGATATATACCGATTGGTCCTTCAAAGACTCGGAAATCAACCCGCCCATTGCCGGTGGTAATTCTATGCCCATTGATTTCGAAGGGTTTTCGACATTAACCAAATTCATATACGACGCCGTGCCTTCGATTGAAAACCATCGATTTGCATTTGCTGCGTCCAGTGACGCCTCGGCCTTTTTCAGGTTGGCATTCGCCTTTTTTAAATCATGCGATTCTTTTTCAATTTTGCTTATCGCATCACTTAAAGACAAGTCCAAAGAATATGCCGGTGAAAAACAAACACCGGCGCATAAAAATGCAACCAACGATATTTTATTTATCTTACTCATTGCTCAGTTCCACCTTTTTAAAAATGTTTTGCATAGTGCGTAATGCCTCGGTCAGTTTAATTTCATCTTCGCGGGAAATGTTTGAAAAAACCTTTTCCACACCTGCACGGAACAGGTCCATTGCCACGACAGCTAATTCAGCGCCCGCATCTGATACGCAGTACCAGGTATTTCGTCGATCGTTTTCATCAATTGTGCGAATGACTAAACCGTCTGCCTCCAGTTTCCTGAATGCTGCGCACAAATTCGGTGCAGAAACATGTTCGCGACGTGCAATGTCTTTCAATTTTGCCTGTCCGCCATTATGCAGGCGCACCAATATAGACATCATTTGACGTGGGTATCCCGTTGTTTCTGCGCGTTCCAGGCGCAGTTTATCTGCGATTTTATCCAGTGTCCAAATGTTTTCTTCCATTAAACGAACAAATTCCTTGCGTGCCACAGTTGCCCCCTGTTATAATAGGCGTAGTCTTAAGAATTGTTAAAAAACTTAATCATTATACATTTTAAGCATTGCTAATGCAAGTTTTTTTGTTAACTCTTTCAATAAAAATTGCATTTTTTCTACTTTGTTACTTCATCGCATATTAATTGTACTGCGTTATTTTCAATGCGTGATTTAGATGCCATTTTTTCCAGTCGTGATTGATTGTCAAACAATTCGGTCAATGTCGCCGCCAGCCATCGTGGTGTGAATTTTGCCTGTTCTATTGCGTACCCGCCACCTGTCTTGGCGAATGATGCCGCGTTTGCTGCCTGATCTGGATTTATATTCAGTGGGACAAAAATTGCCGGCCGCCCGATTGTCTGTAATTCTATAACTGTGCTGGCCCCGCTGCGTCCGATTACCAGATCTGCGCCTGTGATTGCGCCCGCCATGTCGTGAATAAAAGACAGCACATTTGCCCGTATTTTATTATTTGCATAAAACTTTTGCAGTTTTTCAACATTTTCGGGTCTTGTTTGGTGTGTGACAAATATCTTTTTGTTTTTCATCATCGCAACAGCTGCTGGAACAACCTCATCCAGTATCTGTGCCCCCAGTGAACCGCCCGTCACTAATAAATTCGATGCCCCTGGCAATGGTGCACCTGCGGCGTTAATAAAATCGCTGCGCACAGGCAATCCTGTATACACCACCCGGGTTTTTGTATTTGGTATTCCAGTCACATTTGGAAAGCTGGTCATTAATGTCCGGACCCATCGCATAGTAAACTTGTTTGCACGTCCAATGGCAGCATTTTGTTCATGCAAAAATGTTGGTATATGCCAAACGTGTGCTGCAAAAACAGCCGGCACAGATGCATACCCGCCAAACGCCACGACGCGTTCGGGGCGAAATATTGAAAAACGCATTGTTAATGCAAATGCAGATATGGCGATTTTACTCAGTGCCCAAAACTGCTTCATGCGACTTTTTGCACCAACGCCAGATGCCCAAACATGAACGATGTGCGCCCCCGCGGGTGCGCCACGGCGCACCATATCTCGCACCCGTCCGTCACATGATATGGTTACCTTGTGTCCGCGTTCTGCCATGCATTCTGCCACGCTCAGCGCTGGGTATACATGTCCGCCGGTTCCGCCTGTTGCAATCCATATTCTCATTTGTATCTCCTGTGGTTATTTTTTCCATTTGTCTTCACGTATAATTGCCAAGACCATACCAAACAATAAACAATACGCTAACAGTGAACTGCCACCATAGGATATGAACGGCAATGTCATTCCCTTTGGTGCGAACAGATTCAGGGTTGTTAACATGTTGAAACAAATTTGTGTCCCAAACAGTGCCGCCGTACCGCCTGTTGCATACAGAACGAACAAATCGCGTGCATTTGTTGCATTTGTCACCAGTCGTCTGAACACAAAAAACAATAACACCAACAGCCCACATGCCATAATTGCACCCAAATCTTCTGCAATTGCAGCAAAAATAAAGTCTGTATGAACGTCGGGCAAATACTGCTTAACAAATGCGTCGTCTCCTGAACCTAACAATCCACCATGTCGAATAGAATCAACAGAATTATCCACTTGATACGTGTCCCCTGTGCCTGTAAAGAACGCGATCATTCGTCTGTGCACGTGCCCCAGTGTAAAAAAAGCCACCGTCAGCATCAGCAACCCAATCCCTGCAAACACCGGTATCAGTATCAGTGGCAGCCCTGCAATAAACACCATCGCACAGAACACCAATAAATACAGAACTGCCGTACCAAAGTCTGGGTGATTAAAAATAATAAAAACAGTCAGCCCAAACAGCGCCAGATAATATATCCAACTAAGCCATGTATCAAAACGCCATGCGTCTTTGTTAAAGAAAATGTTACTGCCGTATCTTTCCTTCATTCGCGACAGAAAGTACGCCGTCATTATAATAAACCCGGGCTTCATAATATCTGCAGGCATAATGTTAAAAAAACCAAACGATACAAATCGTGCAGAATTGTTAATGATGTGTGGCGCCACCACGGTCAATGGCAACAACGCCAATCCAAACAGTAAATTTGCCGCAGATATTCGTAACACCCATTTTGTGTTTAAAAAACTGGATATAAACAACAGTGCCAATCCCATGCAATAAAACGGAATCGCCTTGACCAGGTAAAAGTACCACGGCATTCCAATTCGTTCTGCTGCGACCGAACCGGCCGATACAACAAACACCGCGGACAGCGCAACCAGCAACAGCACACACCCCAGCAATCGTCTGTCAATTTCAAAATACCAACTGGTTAATTTACTGTCATCACTGCGTGTAAGTTTAAACATATGTATCACATCCCGTATTTTATTATGCGAATTTCAACAGCACCATCGCCAACCCAGAAAACAATATTGATAATATAAAGAAGCGTTCAACAATCTTGGTTTCGGTCCATCCCATTTCTTCAAAATGGTGATGTAATGGCGCGCGCAAAAATATACGACGTCCTGTTCCTGTCAGCTTGCGTGTTGTTTTAAAATACATTGTTTGAACAAACGAAGACAACAGAATCAAAACCATCATGCCTGCTGCGATTCCCATAATAATCTCGGATTTTAACAGCATTGCAACCGTTCCCATAAAGCCGCCCAATGCCAAAGACCCAACATCCCCCATAAATATCGATGCAGGTTTTGAATTGTACCACAAAAAACCCAGCACTGCCCCAAATGCCGCGCCCAATACAGCATACAGGCCACTTGCCATCGGCAGGAACATAACCGTATCCATAAACCCAATTCTGGTCGCGCCATACAGCGCAACAATCAACACAACCAAAACAGGCATATATAACTTGGCCAGCATTCCATCCAGTCCGTCTGTAATATTGGTTGCATTTGCGCCCCCGCAAATTACAAAGTATGCAAACACATAATACAACAACCCCAACGGCAAAATTATTCCTGCGCCAATTGCCAGTGAATATTCTGGAATATATGGTGGCATTGTTTTGTTTATCAAGAACGCCAATATAACAACAAATATTCCTTCGACGATCAATCGTGTCAACGGTGTCAGTCCATTGTCTGCCTTCTTAGATTGTGATACCACTTTTTTATAATCATCAATGAATCCCAGTCCGCCAAACATCACCAGTGCCGCCAGTGAAATCCAGCCTGTTGGATTTGACAACGGCATAAACAGAAACGCCCCGATTAAAATCGCGACAATTATCAGAATTCCGCCCATGGTCGGTGTGCCGGCTTTTTTTCTGTGGCTTTCTGGGACGTTTTCACTGATTGGTTGCCCCAGTTTTTGTATGTTGCGCATTGCCCGAATAAACGGTCGACCAAACAGCATCATTATAACAAAAGAAACAAAAAAAGCGCCTGCAAATTGGGTCCATCCGCTGGCGAAAAAAGAAAAACCGTGATTGAAGAAATAATCTGTCAGCATAAAAAATCCTTTCCTTATGCGTGACATTCTATCACAAAAGAATCCAGAAATAAACGTTATTATGCGGATTTATTCATGTTCACCACGTTTGTTGATTTTTTTGTCTAGAACACACCGCCAACCACCGCGCTGGAACCTGTTGTTGATTGACGTGGTGCCGCATTTGGCTTTTGCCCTGGTTTAAATACTTCTTGGATAATGGTGCCATTTGGGTCGGCTGTGGCTGCGGCACCGCTGCGACGATTTACGCGCATAAATGTCATGCCATCTGGAACGGCGAATGGTTGATTTTTTTCGTTTGCCAACGCCACCTGCATAAAGTCTGCAAACACACGTGCCGCCATATGTGAGCCGGCCCCACGCCCCAGTGATTTTGGTGTGTCAAATCCCAGGTATACCCCCGCAATCAGATTCTTGGAAAAACCGACAAACCAAACATCTTTGACGTCATTGGATGTTCCTGTTTTGCCTGCAATTGTGTGGCCTGGTACCCGTGCCTGTTTCCCTGTGCCACGTTCCACGGCCCCCTGCAAAATAGAAACCATCTGATACAGGCTTTGTGGGTCTGATAATGGTTCTGAATCAGAATCTGTTTCTGGTGGCATCAAATCTGCCGACCATTCGACGATGTCTGATTTTTCGCCATCGATTAATCTGCCGTATCTGTCTTCGATGTAATCGACCAGTTTTGGCTGTATCGCATGTCCGCCATTAATAAATGCAGAATACCCCAGCACTAATTTTTCCAATGTTGTTTCACCGGACCCCAGCGCCATTGACAGGTTTACGTTTTTCATGTCTGCCGGATATACGCCAAATCGTTGTGCTGCCTCGATTGCATTTTCTGTTCCGATTTGTTCAACCAAACGTACCGTTGGCACGTTGCGCGACGTTTCCAATGACAGGCGCAACGGCACATCGCCCAAGAATTTTTTGTCATAATTTTCGGGCTTCCACAGTGTGTCATTTTCGCGCCATCCGACAATTGGTGCATCCAATATCATTGTCTGTGGTGTATATCCACGTTCCAGTGCCGCCAGATACACAAACGGTTTTATTGTTGAACCAATTTGTCTGTACGCCTGGGTTGCGCGGTTAAAAGAGCTCTCGCTGAATGCGCGTCCGCCTGTCATTGCGACAATGCGTCCTGTATGCGGATTCATTGCGATTATCGCACCCTGTAATTTTTCGCTGCGTCCTGCATTATATGCATCCAGTTCTTTGGACAACGCCGCCGCGGCCGCGCGTTGCAATTCCGGAACAATTGTTGTTTTTATGTACAGTCCCTGGTTATACAGTGTTTCCCGCCCCAGTTTGTTCAACAGCTGCCTACGCACATCTTCGGCAAAATATTGAAAATCCTGTTCCATCTGCGCTGTAAAACCGCTGTTTATATTCAGTTCTTCTTTGGCGGCTTCATCTGCTTGGGCCTGGGTTATAAATCCTTCTTCGACCATTCTGCGCAGAACATAATTACGTCGTTCCACTGCGCGTGTTCGGTTGTTCGGCGCCTTGGGCAGTGATGCTAAAAACGCACATTCTGCCAGCGTCAATTCAGACACAGGTTTGTTAAAGTACATCAGTGCCGCAGATCCAACACCATATGCGCGCGCGCCTAAGAATATCTGATTCATATACAGTGTTAAAATATGTTGTTTTGAAAAACTGCGTTCCAGGCGCAGTGCCAATATCGCCTCTTTAATTTTTCTGGATATTGTGCGTTCTGATGTTAAAAAGAAGTTCTTGGCAACCTGTTGTGTAATTGTTGACGCCCCCGACAGTGTTGTATCATACCCAAACATCCGCAGTGCATTGTTTGCCAGTGCGCGTGTAATACCCTGGA
>JAZROU010000061.1:0-7758 GCA_045648865.1 Candidatus Enterousia sp. | reverse complement strand
TTCGATTCCCGCTGCCCGCACCACACTTCGCCAAGGCTTTGTGTGGCGTGCCATAAAAGTTGTGGCGAAAAAGTTCGGGCGTGCGCCGGAGTTGGAGAGCCGGGGCAGACTGTAAATCTGTTGGCTTAAGCCTGAGCTGGTTCGAATCCAGCCACTCCCACCAGAAATAAAGAAACACCCTGCGGGGTGTTTTTTTTATTTCTGAAAAGTGGGGGCGTCATGTATTTCATGTAACAAATTAATTTGATCTGTTTTGCCCGAAAAAAACATCCAATGCGCAATGGGTGTTTGTGGATATAAACTGTATTGTTTTATTCTTCGTATACTTCGTATTCGTCGATGTAATTGCGTGATACAGATTCCAATTTTACAGGGGTAAAGTTTTGGGTCTGGATAACGTCACTGTCATCTTCGGGTAATATGGCGACGATTTCACTTTTTTGAATTGTTGGGGCAACTGTTATGTTCGTGCCGATTGTTTTGCTGCGATACTTGGATGTGAAACGTTCAGGCAGGCGGATGTAGTCATCTGGGTCAATGCCTGGGGTTTGTAAATCCATGGCGGGTGCAGGGGATATGTGACGCTGTTCAATATTGTACAGTGGGGCCAAGAAATTTGCAGGGGCGTCTTTGAGCGTTTTTGGGGTGCCAGAACCATCCAGTTCAACAATGCGCAGCGCGCGTTCGGATGCACCGGTCGGTTGCATGCGGAACAGGCCATCTGTGCCCATATAGCCACTGGGGTCCAGCAGGTAGGCGGCGTTTGATTTGTCCGAATACATCATGCCAATCGCCATGTTGGCGGCATCGTATCCAAATGTCGCCAGACGATTTGGAACCACTCCCGAGATTTGTTCATACAGGGCAGAAAAGTTTGGACTGATATCAGGCATGGTTGCAAATTTTGCACCCATCATTGTTGTGTCGTGCGCAATGTCCGACCCATCCCACATGGTTGTGCCATAGAAACGTGCGTCACGCGCAGATACGTCAAAATAACGCAGGTACGATGCCAATGATTTTGTGTCGTCGCCATTGCCCAGGAACAATACGGCGTCATATGGTATCCGACCAACGGTGTCTGTGCGACCCAGTTTTTCTAGCTGTGTATTCAGATTCGATTTTTCAACAATTGTCAGGCGTTCGTTTGTTAATACGTCTGATAATACCTGGCGGGCGCGGGTGTGGGCCGCTGTGCGTGCGTTGTGCATAGATGCAGTTGATGCCGCAGATTTTATCGAATCAGGATTGGCAGGATCGTAATAGAATATGCCCGCCAGTGGTAATTCATAAATACTGGCTGCGTTCTTGGCGGTGCCGGCCATCAGACGACCGGAATCTGTGTTGGGGGCCATGATAATAAATTGGTTTATGTCGTCCGATTTCATTTCACGGATAATTGTTTCAACCCCGTTTGTTGGCATTAAATTCATTGTCATCAGGCCATCGCCCAATGCGTCTGCGTCAGATGTAAATGACAACACTGGCAGGTGTTCGGGTTTGCTGTCACGCAGGGCTTTTGCGTCGCTTGAAAAGACTGGGCCGACAATAATTTCAGGGTTCGTGGATAATACTGTGTCAATTGTTTCGGATAAATTTTTGGTTGTGTCATAAAATGATACACTTAGATTTTCGGGGGCGTTTTTTAATATGGCCATTTCAACAGATGCGCGAATCGTTTTGCCAACAGGTGCATTGTCGCCAGACAGTGGCAACATTACAGCCATGTGATGGGTGGTGGACGACGCGTCGTGCGTGCCATAGCCATCAGAAAGCTGACCGTACATTTGCGACGGTGTGCCAGGACGCATTTGTTCGTATGCGTCAAACCAGTCGGTTGATTGTGTGGGGCGGTCTGTGCCCGCGCAGCCCGCCAGAATTAACAGTGAAACAATATAGCCAAAAAATCTGTTTATATGCATTGAAAAATCCATTTATTTTTGTATTATTTTACTATAAAAGGATTTCGAATGCAATCGGGGCTTTATATTGTTGGTACACCTATTGGGAATTTGTCGGATATGTCGCCACGTGCGATTGAAACATTGAAAAATGTGGATTTGATTGCCGCCGAAGATACGCGTGTGTTTGGCAAGTTGGCAATGCAATTTGACATAAAAACAAAACGAATATCATGTCACGAGCATAATGAACGTGATGTCATTGATGATTTGATTGAAAAAATTCAAAATGGTATGGCAATCGCATGCGTGTCGGATGCAGGTATGCCTGGGATTTCAGATCCAGGATTTCGTTTGGTACGGGCGGCACGTAATGTGGGGGTGCCGGTTTTCGTTGTGCCGGGGCCGGTGGCATGTGTGTCGGCATTGGTGTTGTCTGGGTTCCCAACCGACAGGTTTACGTTCTGTGGTTTTTTTGATGAAAAAAAATTACGCGATGATAATAAAATTCCGCATACGATTATTTATTACGAAAGTCCAAATCGGGTTATGGCGACAATTGCGGCGATGGCGCGTGTTATGCCAGAACGTAAAATTGCAATTGTGCGTGAAATTACAAAAATTCATGAAGATGCGATAATTGGATATCCAGCAGAATTGATGGGGATTGCGCCGCCACGTGGGGAAATTGTTATTGTGGTTGCGCCACGTCCGGAAATAAAGATGACAGATGCGCAGATTTCAGAAATTGTGAACGATATTGCCACCACGTCTATGAAGTCGGCAGCAGCTGATTTGGCGGCACGTACAGGGATTTCTAAGAAAGAGGCCTATAAACGTTTGTTGGAAAAAGGGGACGGGAATGATTAAATTTGTGGGCAGTTTTGAAACTGTTAAATCCCTGCCGAATACGCATTTCGCAGAGTATGCGTTTATTGGGCGCAGTAATGTAGGAAAATCTTCGCTGATTAATGCGGTGGTTGGGGCGCCGATTGCGCGTACATCTAATACGCCAGGGCGGACGCAAAGTTTGAATTTATTTAACCTGGATGACAGGGTTATGATTGTTGATTTGCCGGGTTATGGATATGCACGTGTGTCAAAGGTCGATGCCATGCGATGGCTGAAACGATTAGAGGAGTATTTGTTAACACGGCGTCAATTAAAGCGATTGTTTATATTGATTGATTCACGTATTGGTGCGAAAGATGCAGATCTGGATTTGATGGATTTCTGTGACGCAAATGCAATTGCGTATCAAATTGTTTATACAAAAAAAGATAAGAAAGTGCGCGAGGTAAAACAAACAGAAATCGTGCATACGAATCATGGTGCAATGGTGCCTGAAATACTGCAAACATCGGCGGAAAAAAAGACAGGATTGGACGCAATAAGGCAAACACTTGGGATTAAATAACAATATTTTTTATGCAACAAATCCTGCGCGGGTGACAGATGCGCTGTGGGCGCTGATAAAACAGTCGGGGGCAGATGTGGCGGATATGCTGATATTTCTGCCCAGTCGACGTGCGGTTAGAACCGTTGAAAAAATGATTGCAGAAAAATCTGGCGGTGTGGCCATTTTGCCAAAATTAGTTGCGCTGGGCGAAGGTGTGGATGACGATGGTGATGATGGCGTGGATACAGAATCTGCGCCGGATGTTATTTCAAATGTTGAACGGGTTGTGATATTGGCACGATTGTTGGCGGCAGATGCAAATGTTGGTAATTTATCAACGGCGTTAACGGTGGCACATGATTTGGTTCGTATGCAGGATTATCTGGAAAACGAAGGTGTTGATGCGGCAGATGTTGACTGGGGGGCGTTGGTCGATGATAAATATGCAACGCATTTCCAGAACAAAGCAAAGATTTTATCGATTTTGTCGTCATTTATGGATAAATACGCAAACGGCAGAATAACATCTGTGGCGGCCAGAAATCGTGATATACGCGCATGGATAAATCAGTTAGATAAATACAAGTTGGTGGTTGTGTGTGCATCAACCGCCAGTGTGCCTGCAACCGCAGATCTGATGGTGGCGGTGGCACATGCGCCACATGGACGGATTATATTATCGGGGAAAATCGATGGGCGCGCAGATGACTTTGCGTTGGATACAAATCCGTATAATGCAGAATATAAATTTCTGTTGCGATTAGGGATGAATGCGTGTGATGTTCGCCCGATTGATGTTGGTGGGTCCGGGATAGACTTTATGAACTATGCATTTGGAAACGATTGTGTGGCGCAGGATGTCGATGCCGATTTGTCAAATTGCAATTTAATTACTGTCCCGCGCGAATCGGTCGAGGCAGATGTTGTCGCAGAAATCGCCGCGCGCGCAATCGCAGAAAAAAAATCGGTTCTGGTTATTACGCCAGATGCCGCGGGAAATCAACGTATTGCATCGGCACTGAAAAATCGTGGAATTGTGGCAGATTTTTCAGGGGGCGTGCCTGGGGGGATGACTGCGTCGGGGCGTGCGATTCTAAATTTGATGGATGCATGGATTGAAGAAAAGTCGGATGTGTTCGATAAAATCTATGCAGAAAATAATAATGATTTATTTAATACGATTGCAGCAATTGTCGATCTTTATATGACGAATTTTCAGCCCCAGTTCGCAACAGATGATGCGGGGGCAATTCTGATTTGGCGCGCATTGCGCGATGTGTCAAATGCACTGAATTTGGCGCAAATAAAATTAAGTATGGCGGATGCGCGCGCGTTCGTTGCAGATGCGTTGGGGGGCGTATCTGTGCGTGGGGAAATGCGTGACGATGCCCAGGTTGTTGTACTGGGGACAATCGAATCGCGAATGCAGACGGCAGATGTGGTAATTTTAACCGGCCTGAACGAAGGGATGTTCCCGTCGCGCGGATATGAAAATGCATGGTTGCCACGGGCAAGTGCAGAAAAAATTGGATTGCCATCCCCCAATCGCAAGGTGTCGTTGCAGGCATTGGATTTTATGAATTTGTCATGTGGAAAATGTGTCTATTGGTTGCGGTCAGGGGTTGCCGGTGGCGTTCAAACCGCAGAATCACGTTTCCTGTCACGCGTAATTGCAAGGCGCGGAAGGTTTAATTTAGATACAGATGTGTTGGGGACGGTTTTGGCGCGCGACAAGGTATCGCACAGGCCCCTGGATTATTCGGCACCAATGCCACCTGCGGATTGGTCTGATGTGTATGTAACAGAATTGGAACATTTGATTCACAATCCGTATTCATTCTATGTGCGACATATTCTGCGGTTGCGTGTGTTGGATGATTACTGGGTTGGGGTGGATGCACGTGATTTTGGAAATCTGGTTCATGACGTGATTGAACATGCGGTCGATTTGCGCCCAGATGTTTTGGTTGCAGAAATGGATCGGCGGGCATTGGAAAGACTGGGGGCGGGCAGCGTTATATTTCATTTCTGGCACAAGCGATTTGTGGAAATTGCGCCTGTTATTGCAAATGAATTGGCAAGTGTCGAAAACGCATATGCGGAAATTGGGGGCTGTGTAAAAATTGCAGGGCGTAATGTTCGTGCGCGTGCCGATCGTATTTGGGATGGTGGCGTGATGGATGTCAAGACGGGCGCCGCCCCAACAAAAAGTCAATTAGCGCAAGGAAATATGCCACAGTTGCCGTTAGAGGCCTATATCCTGCAACAGGGTGGGTTCCCGATAAAAACAAGTGCGCAGTCGCGTGCGCCAATTATGCGGTTTTTGCAGTTGCGTAATAATGATGTGCGTGTAATAGAATACGATTCTGAAAAAACCGCAGAAATGATGCGTACAGCCGTGGAAAAAACAACCGATTTGTTTAATATGTATTCGGCCGGTGGTGCCGCCTATGAATATCGTGAAACAAATGATCAAAAGTATAAAAACTATGATGATCTGGCGCGGGTAAAAGACTGAGGCTTTTTATGTGCGATTATTTGCCCAGGCACAATTGACCGAATGTTTTGTCCAATACTTCGGCGGTTGTAATTGTTCCCAAAATTTTTCCAATTGCGTCGGCAGCACGGCGGGTGTGTTCGGCAAATATGTCAAAATTTGTACCTGCGTGCATGGCGCATGATAAATCGTCGTGCGCGGATTCCAGTAATGATTTTGTGCGCGCGTTCAGGGTTAGTTTATCTTCGGCGCCATCCATAATTTTATGAATTTTTTTGCGCAGTGTATCAGTCAGAATTTCCATGCCGTCGCCTGTGGTGGCAGACGTGTAAATTGCGTTTGTGTGCGCGCGTAAATCGGATGTGTCGGATTTGTTAATTACGATAATTTCATTGTTGTCTGAATCGCTGTATACGGCGGAATCCGGCGTATAGACGCGAATTATAATGTCCGCATTTTCGATTTCAGATTTTGTACGTTCAATGCCGATTGATTCAATTATGTCATTGGTTTCGCGAATGCCCGCCGTGTCAGACAGGTTGATTAAAAATCCGTCGATGTCCAGGTTAATTGATACGACATCACGTGTGGTGCCCGCAATGTCGGACACAATTGCGCGGTTCGACCCCGCCAGATAATTAAAGATTGATGATTTGCCGACATTTGTTTCGCCAACCAATGCGACATTTATACCGCCACGAATTGCGCGACTGGTTTTATAACCACGCAGGGCTGTGTCGATTTCATTGTATAACTTTCGGGTGCGGTCATGAATTTTGTCGCCAATATTTGCGGGCAGGTCGTCGGAACTGTAATCCAGGATTGCCGCTGCATAGGCCGATATTTCAACCATTTGATCGCGCCAGGTGCTGTAAATTTCGCTGTCACGGCCCAACATTGATTTTAGTGCATGTTTACGCTGGATATCCGTTTGTGCGTCCAGCAATGCCGCCAGGCCATCAACATCCGCCAGGTCCATTTTGTTGTTATAAAATGCGCGACGCGAAAATTCGCCCGGGGTCGCCATGCGCATGCCCAGGTTTTTTAAGAATTCAAATACTGCATTAATTGTTGCCGGCGCGCCGTGTGTGTGCAGCTCAATAACATCTGTGCCGGTAAAACTGTGTGGGGCAGGGAAATAGATTGCCAAACATTGGTCCAACAGTTCGCCCGCGGCGTCACGTAAATTACAAAAGTATGCGTGGCGGGGGGAAAATTCTGATTTGTTTATGAATTTGGAAAAAGTGTCGCGCAGGTTGTCACCCGATATGCGAATTACCGCAACGCCGGATTTTCCGTGGCCAGATGATAGTGCAAAAATGGTGTCGTTATTCATATTATTTATTTCCGCTGATTTCTTTTAATGCCATGGGAACCAATTTGGATACGTCGGCGGTTGGATTCTGGTTTACTAGTTTTTGCGCCATTTCGATGATATCCAGACGGCGATAACCCAATGATTCCAGTGCCATCAATAAATCGGGCAGGGCAGATGATGCAGATGTGGTTGTGCCGGTATCCGGTGTAAACAATGTTGCCGACGCGCCGCCGATTTTATTCTTTAATTCAACAATGATTTTTTCAGCCATTTTTTTGCCGACCCCTGGGGCCGTCGCAATTGTTTTGGCGTCACCTGTTGCAATCGCAGACATTAATGTATCAGAATTTATTGTTCCCAGTATTGCCAATGCAACCTTAGGGCCGACGCCCGACACCGCCGTTAACATGTTAAACAGGTTTTGGTTGTTTAATGTCGTAAAGCCAAACAGGCGGATGGAATCTTCGCGTACAACTGTTTCAATCCACAGTTCGACCGTGCTTTTGTGTGTCAGGTATTCGGCGGTGAATACTTTGTACCCCACACCGTTCACCAATAAAATTACAAATCCGTCGCCGATATAGTCAACTATGCCTTGCAATTTGCCAATCATTTGTTATCCTTTTGGGGTAATTTTAATCTA
>JAZROU010000060.1:0-2427 GCA_045648865.1 Candidatus Enterousia sp. | reverse complement strand
AAAGATATTATTGTAAGTGTGATACGCTTTTTCATCCTGATTTAATGCTAGAAAAAAGATACAAATAAAGCAACAGAAAAATCTGGGGGCGGTTATGGCGTGTTATTGGTTGTATATGTGACGGTCCAATTTTCGGCCGCGGGGCGGCATTCCATGCCTTGGTCATCTTTGTCCGACCAATTGTTTGTTTTGGGGTTATAAACACACGTTGTGTTTTCGGCTGTTTCATAAGATTGTGATATGGTGTTATCAGATGTTGGGATTCTGTAATGACCGTCGGCGTCGATTAATAACAGTTTGCCACTGCACCTGACAATTTTGCCATTTGGATATTGCCCATCTGATTCGCCGGTCCAATTAATATTGCCCATGCATACCAAAATATAGGATTGGTCATTGTTGGTGTATTGTGCCACCAGGTTGTATTCGGTATTCGAATTTGTACATAATTTTTTGCGAATTATGTCCCCACCGCTTATGTCCCCACCGCCAAAATATAATTCGTTCGTGCTTGTGGTGGAAGTTTTTCCGTCGTGACAGCAATTGCCGTATTCATCAATGCTGTTTGTTGCGCAACAGTTTGTAAGACCGTTGTAGACATTGATTTTTTGTTCTTTCTTGCAGGCCGTGCCAGTGCTGTCCAGGTCGCCAGGTGATGAACAAAAACCATTCTTGGCAAATACATATCCGGGGCGACAACTGGTGTCACGACAGCTGTCAGTTTCGTCGGCTGTGCCGGTATTCTTGGCAAACCATGCCAAAAGTGTGTCCACGGCTTGGTCATTTGCATCGGTTGTTTTTATTTTGTTGTGGTATGCGATTACGGCATTATTATCATCATCTGTGTCTGATGTTGCGGTTCGATTGGTCAGTTCAGTGTTTGATGGTGCCTCGCAATTGCCCCAAATGCGTTCAGCCAGGCGACATGTGTAACATTCGGTTGATACGGGTGAATCCTGGGGGCTGTTTTCACATTCTGTTTGGCAAATGTCGTGAACGCAATTTGTGCCTTTGCCACTGATGCAGGCGTTGGTTGATGTGTCATTTGGGTTGAGTGTTATTTGATTGATGCGATCAATTCCGTACATGTCGCCATAGAATGTGCGGAATATGTTTGGAGATGACGTTTCAGCAGTGGCTGTGGTGTCAGGCGTCTGTGATTGTGTGATTGTATCCAGTGCGTGCGATGCCTGAATCTTTGTCAGGGCGTCTGGGCCGGCACTGGCCACGCATTTTACAACATCGTCCCAGCATGATTTGCGGTTGATGATGGATTTACGATTTATTGATGTGTCTATGTTTTCGCACAGACCAAAATTGCCAGATACAGATGTGCATGCCTGGATTATGCAGGCGCGTCCAACCTCGCGACAGGTTTGCAGTATTGTTTCATATGTTTTTTCTGTTGCGATTTCTGTCATGCCGGTTTGCCAATTTTCAGCACCACCAGATGTTTCCATCAATGCGGTACACGCATTGCGTATGTCAGAACACATGGCGTTGACCGTTTGATCAACAGCAACCCCAAATATAGACAGGGCGCGTGCATCAAATTCTGTAATCGAATCATATGTGTCATCCAAACACTGGGTTGTCAGGGTGGTGCAGGATTGGCGTACCTCTTCCAGTTTGGATTCCTGGGCCAGTTTAATTTGGGCCAGGGCATCGTCGATAAATTCATCCCATACGTATTCAGAAATATCTTGGCAGTTTTCCATGGCAGGTTCTAAAAATTTCTTTTTAGAATTTAAAAATGTTACAAAGCGTTCGTTCCCAGGTGCCGTGCGCCACGTCTGGCCCGATACTGGGCGGGTTATTAACAAGGATAAATTTGACAGGTCGGTGGTAAGAAATGCAGTGCCAGTTGTTGGATCGATGTATCTGCCCGTTGTGTCAAGGCATTTGCCCATCGAATCGCCGCATACGGTTGAATCTGTCAGCATATCTAGCATCTTTTGCTTGCATGTTAAGATGTCGTCAGAATTGCGCTTTTGATGTATGTCCAGACGCGACATGTCCAACAGTGCGCCAGATTCAAAAACCTTGGCCCGGGCCTGGTCGGTCTGGGTTTGAAATGATTTTTTTACAGTGTTGCAATCTGTTTCAATCGCCATTTGATACCCACTTTCAGCAATTGTAAGATCGGATGGGGTGCAAACCTCTGCCGCCATTTTGCGACACGTTGGTAATGCGGATGAGTATAATTCTGTGCCAGATTTTGTCGTCGTTGCCGCCCCGGCCATGGAATCAATGCTGTCAAATGCGGCGTCTGTGTTCAAAGACAGTGATATCGCATTTAAACTTTGATCGAAATTGTTGTCGTTAAAGCTGGTGTTTAATTTTTTTGCGATTTCATCCAGCATCTTTTTCGATTCGGATTTGTCCGCATCTGAGTATGCAAGTTCGCCCGCAGTTGGGGTGTACAGC
>JAZROU010000059.1:0-6721 GCA_045648865.1 Candidatus Enterousia sp. | reverse complement strand
AAACCAACCAAGCGAACTTCGCCTTTCTTTTTCAAAACTTTTGTAACTGTGTTGATGAATGCGTCCAGGCATGATGCTGCGGTTGCTTTTGTAATATCAACTTCGTTCGCGATTGCTTCAATCAATTGCTGTTTGTTCATATGTTTCTCCTTTCATAAGAATTATTTATTTTTAAGGTTGTCCCGCAGTTCCAATGGACATTCCTTGTACTGCTTGTACGAATCGTAGAGAATTCCGCGCTTTAAGTCAAGTCAATAATCAAAAACGCCCCGTTTTTTGCGTTATTGACAAAAATACATTATCTGTGTACTGTGTTTTCGTGCACTGCGCGTGCCCCTGGTGTGTTCTCTTCGCATAATACCCAGTTTGTATTTGTGCCTGTGACTTGGACGGTCCTAAAATGGTTTGGGGTTTTAAGCAACATCAGCACAATTATCAATGCCCAAAACAATATTTTAGTCAGCGCCCATGGTGTCTTAAATGCGTCGCGAACAAACTTATCTTTTAATAAGTTTTGATACATTGCCCACGACCATGAAAAGCATAACAATATCACCGCAAAGAAAAATCCGATGGTCAATGGTTTTGTGAATTGGTTTAACCCCGCCGCCAGTATATCCCAAGTATTGCTTTCTGTTGGGCATACAAACAGTGCGTCTGGCGCAACGTTCGGGGGTAAAACAATCGGGGTTGTCGGCGATAATGTTATATCAAATGCAGTCATCAAAACAATAGATGTTAATAAAACAATCGCAAACAACATTGTTGGTTTCATAAGAAAATCCCTCGCTATCAAGCTAATTATATCACAAACAACTATGCAATTGCAATTTTTGAAATTTTTATCTAATATTTTGGTATGTTTAATCGGAAATCGCGAATTATTGTTGGAATTACTACGTTCTATAACGAATATCTGGGGATATCTATCCCTGGATTGGCGCGCTTAAAAACAAATTCTGTATTGATTATATATAACGATAATCCTGAATCCCGTGTCAGCAGGCGGCAAATTCGCAGGTTGGGCTATCGCGGGCGGCTGTATATTATAAATTCAACGTACAATGTTGGTATGTTGCGTGCGCGGTTGGCGATTCTGGATTTTGCGCACAGGAAAAAGTTTAATGCTGATTGGTTCGTTTTTGTGGATGACGATGATATTTTGACGAACCTGACTGTCCCGAATGTGTCAAAAAATAATTTTGCAATTATACAAAATATGGCGGTCATTCGCACACGACTGATTGATGTGTTGCGTGCTGTTCGTGCCCCAGAATGTTGCCACACAGACAATGAAAACATATATTTGGTTCGGCCACATGTTGGCTTGGCGGGAACCCTGGTTCGATATCCTGTAATTTTGCGCATGGCGGCGGTTTTGAACGAATCCGCCCAGGCAATATCCGATACGGATGAATCTTTATCTTTTCGGCCACCTGTTGATATGATGATGTGGTCGGCATTGAACATTATTGCCCATCACGATAATGAATGCGCCGCGCCTATATATATGGACACAATAAACTATATCGCGACAGATATTGATACCGCGCCGACAAAATACGGAATGCCGCTGCAACCGGCCAAGAATCCTGCACAACAGATATCGCGTGCGATTTCGCGATATGATGCGGTGGTGCGTGCCGCATTGTGTGCCACCACGCCCCCAGAATCTGGACAGGACGTATAATTTTTTTTAAAAAATACAAATATATAATTGAAACTGTGGGACAATATTTATACAATGCCCACGATAATCAAAGGAACAATAACATGACATATAACGAAATAAGACAGGCTTTTTTACAGTATTTTGAATCCAAAGGGCACCAGATTGTGCCATCGGCATCCCTGATACCGAATGATCCAACATTGCTGTTCACGGTTGCGGGCATGGTCCCATGGAAGGGAATTTTACAGGGCACTGAACCTGCGTTTGCCCCACGTGTTGCAGACGTCCAGAAATGTATTCGTGCCGGCGGTAAACATAATGACCTGGAAGACGTTGGTTTTGATGGTCGTCATCATACGTTTTTTGAAATGATGGGCAATTGGTCTTTTGGCGATTATTTCAAGGCCGGCGCGATTGAAATGTCTTGGGAATTATTGACCAAGGTGTTCAAACTGGATCCAAATCGTATTGTTGTGACCACGCACTACAGCGATGACGAAGCGGTTAAAATCTGGAAACAGGTTTCTGGCAAAGACGCAATTTTGCTGGGGGACAAAGATAATTGGTGGTCGGCGGGCGAAACGGGGCCGTGTGGGCCGTGTACTGAAATGCACTATGATATGGGGGCTGATTTGCCGGGTGGTTTGCCGGGCTCTGCCGACGAAGATGGTGGTCGCTGGGTTGAAATTTGGAACGACGTATTTATGCAGTACGATCGCGACGCAAACGGCAATTTGACACCACTGCCAAAACAGAATGTTGATACTGGGGCGGGGCTGGAACGATTTGCGTCCATTATGCAGGGCAAGACGGACAACTATGACACTGATTTGTTTGTAAATTTAAAACGCGCTGTGTCTGATATTACCGGTGTTGCCCAAACTGCCGAAAATGTTGCCAGTTTCAAGGTTATAACCGACCATCTGCGTTCGGTTGGTTTTGCAATTGCAGATGGTGTTATCCCATCAAACACAGATCGCGGATATGTAATCCGTCGTATATTGCGTCGTGCGATGCGTCACGGCCAGATTTTGGGGCATCGTGGGGCATTGCTGTCAAAATTGTATCCTGCGCTAATCACAGAAATGGGCGATGCGTATCCAGAATTGGCACGCGAACAGGCGCGTGTTGTTGAAATTATTCAGAACGAAGAAAATGCATTTGCAGACATGCTGCAAAATGGTATGAAGTTGCTGGAAAATGAAATTCCCAAACTGAATAATAATGTGTTGCCTGGCGATGTTGCGTTCAAATTGTTTGATACATATGGATTCCCATTGGATTTGACCCAGATGATTTTGCGCGATCGAAACATTGACGTTGATGTTGCGGGATTTGAAAAATCTATGGCCGAACAAAAGGAACGTTCACGTGCCAATACCAAGGGAACGCGTATATATTGGGAATCACAGACAGATTTGTCGGGCACAGACGATACGGCAAAATATGCACCGATTGATATGGAATCGCGCGTGTTGTCTATTTTGCGCAACGGCGAATTTGTTGAGTCTGCAGACGCGGGTGATGAAGTGGAGGTTGCATTAGACAAAACAAATTTCTATGGCACCCAAGGTGGCCAGGTCGGTGACTGTGGCGAATTAAGAGTTGGTGATAGCACGGTTATGAACGTGTCAGAGGCCGCGCGTGTTGACAGCATTGTTATTCACAAGGGGGTATTAACATCCGCATTAAATGTTGGCGATGTTGTAAAAACTGTTATTAATGCTGCGGTACGTCAACAGACGGCGCGCGCGCATACGGCAACGCACCTGCTACAGGCGGCTTTGCGCAGCGTACTGAACGAAGATGTTGAACAACGCGGGTCAAAGGTTTCACCAGATTCTGTTCGCTTTGACTTTCGCTTTGGTCGTGCGATGACGGCGGATGAAAAACAGGCCGTCGAAGATTTGGTTAACAAATGGATTGCCATGGATATGCCGGTTGAACATGACGAAATGTCAATGGCGGATGCGGTCAAGAAAGGCGCGATGGCGCTGTTTGGTGAAAAATACGGCGACACAGTCAAGGTTATTACCGCGGGTGATGTTTCCTGTGAATTGTGTGGTGGAACGCACGTATATCACACCGGCGAAATTTTAAAGGCCAAGGTAAACAAAGAAAAATCTATCAGCAGTGGTATCCGTCGTATTACAATGTCTGTCGGAACATTGGCTGAATAAAAATCGCCCATATGGGCGATTTTTTACAAAGAACCAAAATAATTTTTGACCCGTCGTGTGTATTTTTGTGTTGGCATAAAGAACGATAAAATTTTACAACCCGGAATCATCACGTTGCGAACAATCCAGTTGTTTGGAATTTTGCGTTCTGATTGACCGCGCAACCAACGTACGCCACCGTATTTTGGACTTTCTTTATGTCTAGAAATTACCTTTATCATCGGCATTTCGACGGTGTTCACATGTTTCAATTTTCCTTCGGGAAATCCATATGCGCGTCCGCACAGCAAGAATTCCTTGTCAACCAGATATGCATTCAGATGGGATTCGTCATCAACGCGTGCCACAATATCGTTATCCAAATCGATTTGGATGTTTTTCTTTAATTTTCTGCACATTTTCAAGAACGCTTCACTGGTTCCGCCATTAAATGCGCCACAGACATAGTGTTTTCCCTTGCCATATGGTATGTACGCTGTTGATTCTGGTCTGCGTTCATATCCAAATACGTCTGGATTGCCAGAAAACACGTCGCCACGGCGCCCCGGGTGACTGCCTGCAACCAAACCGTCGTGCCATTCACACGGTGTAATCTCGGCCAGATCTGCAGGGTTTACAAATTGCATATTTGCATTAAAGAAATATATATAATCAAATTCTTTCAGTTCTTTTTCGCGTTGCAGAAACATTTCAAATCGCAACAGTGTATCGTATGGCACCCCTTTTTATGTGCGGGCGTGATTGTGACATTTTCTGCGTCTGAATGTTCAAAAGTTTCATTGTCGGTCCATACAAAGTATTGCTTTTCGCACGGTCCCAGGTGCTTTTCACAGGATTCATAGAAATCTTTCCAAAATGTGATATACCGCCCCAGTGCAATATATAAAATGGCAACTTTTTTCATAAAAGAACTCCTATATTTTCTCAGTATAGGAATTGGGGTATTGACGCCCAACTGCTAACTGACAAATTGCATGGTATACGAATATTTTCCCAAACGCAATCATATATTCCTGAATTAGGCTTGAACGCAATGCTGAATTTTGATATAATACAACTCATGAAAATTACCCGTCGAAACTTGTTAAAATTCACTGGATTTGCCGTGGTTGCAACGGCGATGTTGCCGCGTGTGGCGCTTGCGGCGCGCAATTCGTTGCGTTCTTTGCGTACCGGGGTTCAGCCTGGAAACAAAACACGTTTGGTTATTGAAACTGCGACGCGTCCATCTTATTCTTTGTCATATCCGGCGGGACAATTGGTAATAAATATTGCAAACACGGCTGCAAATTCATCTGTTTCTGCGAACTTGGCGTCCGGTGGTTTGGTTAAATCCATTGCCCAGGCGCAAAATGGTGACAGTTTGCAGATTATTGCCACATTGAAACAGTCAATTGCCCAAATTCCAAAATCATCAATTATGATCTTAGAACCGAACGGGGACAGCGATTATCGCTTGGTCTTGGATTTTGTTGCGGGGGCAACGTCGTCTGCAACGAATTCATCGTATACAACGTCTGCGGCGACCGCTACGACTGCGATAACTGCGTCACGTAAATACGTAATTGTTGTTGATGCGGGCCACGGGGGCAAGGATCCGGGCTGTATTGGCAAGGGCGGAACCCGTGAAAAAGATATTGTTTTATCCGTCGCGAAAAAATTAAAGAATAAACTGGATTCAAATGGTTTTAAAACCTACCTTACGCGCAGTAATGACACATATTTGAAATTGGCGGAACGTGCCAATATTGCTGAGAAGCACAAAGCAGACCTGTTTATTTCATTGCACGCAAACGCGAACCCCAGCCGCAAAATGAAGGGATTCTCGATTTATACATTATCAGAAAAGGCATCCGACGAAGAGGCAAAAAAACTGGCCGAGGCTGAAAATGCCGCCGACAAAATCGGGGTCGAAGGTTTTACTAAATTCGAAGAAAATATCCGCATTGCCCTGTCTTCGCTACAGCAACACGCAGTCGCAGAAATGAGCGAGGAATACGCAACCGGCTGTGCGAAATCGTTCAAGCGCGCCAGTATTGAACAGCAACCTGGTCCCGACGTTCGTCATGCGCCATTTGCGGTGTTGCGTTCAACGGTACCTGGCGCATTACTAGAATTAGGGCATCTTTCAAATGCTGCCGAAGAAAAATTATTAAAAACCAGCAAGCATCAGGACAAACTGGTCAATGCGATCGTCAAATCGGTTAAAAATTATAATTTTGAAGTCTGATAAGCGTCTTATTTTTTTTTGTGTTTTGAATATCCTTGACAAAGTCAATGCGTGTGCTATAACTGCGTGTCGAATTAAAAGTGCAAGGGTGATATTATGATAAATGCCAAAGCCGAAGAATTGTTAATAAATGCGGTGATGGACAATTTTGTTGAACCCAACAGCAAGGAGGCTAAAATGTTTTCGCAATCTAAACTAGAAAAATTGAACCAAGAAATAAACAATGCATCGGGCAATTGTGACGGTTGCAGACAGCAATGTCATCTGGGTGCACGCATGAGCGAGTCTGTCTGGTATCCGACAATTGGAAATGCGACAATCAAGAAATATTTTGATGCCCAGGGAAATTTGCAACTGATTTTTTCATCTGAATGTCCAGATCCGTGTGCCGCATTTAAAATGGCACGCAAGATATCGCAACTGTGCGATAGTTATAAAAAGCAAAGATAAAAACGCGCCCATTTGGGCGCATTTTCTTTTAATCCTGGCGGAGACGAATTTCTGTCCTCGATACACAATAATAAAAATCAAAAAAATCTCGCTTGTTCGATTTTTTAAGATTTTTCTAGTTGTGTATTTTCGTATTCGCCATGCGCTGCGCTCTGGCGTATCCCTTAAGTCGGATCGTAGCCATGTCGT
>JAZROU010000058.1:0-7055 GCA_045648865.1 Candidatus Enterousia sp. | reverse complement strand
CCTGCGGCGACAACAAAAACAGATGAATTCCATCGGAACAGGGCCTTGATAACCGCCAGATTCACACACAGCATAAATGAACATGCAATCATCGTCACAACCAGTTGTTGCAGTGCCTTGGTAATACCGCCAAATGCCGGCCATACATCCAACCATTTGTCGCTGGCCTTAAACACATAGGTCAGCACAAAGAACGGATACAAAATCAACTGCATTCCAAAATTGAATATTCCTTGAATGATTAACAGCGCCATGAAAACATTGCTGCCAACAAATGTAAATATCAGTAATATCCCCGTTATTAAATTCAAGAAATCTTCGCCACCATGCGGAATCAGTGTTATCAATCCCCGCAATCCACGTGTCAGGAAATCGAAACCGCGTTTAATAATCTGGTTGTTGGCGTGCGACAAATCAGACACTGGCTGGACCAAGAATTCACAAGATTCTTTTGATATCCACTCTTTTTGAACAATCTCTTCTGGACAGTTTACTTTTGGTGCGGACATGCCGCCTTCGTTTATCTGTTCTGTGATTGCATTTGTATAAATCGCCCCCAGCTGCAGAAAAGGATTTGCCAGCCATTCAGTAATATAAACAGGCTTTAACTGCAACAATAATAGCGATGCAATAACCGCGCGAAAACCGGGTTTCATAACGCTTTCTAAAATCTTCATGCCCGATGTATTTCCCGCCTCTAATTCGCCACCGCCAGAAATTCCCAAAAAACCCAGCCATTTTTTTGGAATGTACATTTTTACTAAAGTGATGGTCAGCGAAAATCCCAAAAACAACCAGATTAAAATCTTTATAATCCCGGGCTGTTCAACTGTGCCCACAAAAAAATCATATGTCCCCGTTGCAATCATCATCAGCGCATCCAGCACAATTGGCACAAACGGGGACAAATTCAGTGCGTCAATAATACTTGCGTGCGCCGCCACCGGCGTACAACACATCGCCATAAAAACCGATATAAAAAAAACCTTTTTAAAGAAATACATTCTCTGAATTTATATTTATCTTTTCAATTATATCACATTTGGGACAAAATGTGATATAATTAAAAGCAATGAATCGTTTAAAAAAATTTTGGATTGCATTTTTGGCATGCTTGCCATTTACTGCGGGCGCGGTATCGCCATTTGTTATTGCTGGTATTGCCGGCGTTGGTGTAATTGCCGGATTTTCCATTTATCGTTCTGTGGTTCCTGTTGATATGAACGATGCGTATTCATTTTTTTCCAGTTGTTGGTCGTGCCAGATGTTTGTGGACATAATGTCAACAATGTCCAATCTGTTGCCACGTGTTTACAGTGCGCTGGGGCATTTAATTATTCCATTTGCGGTTATGTTGTCTGCGATTTGGTTTGCGTGGCGCCTGGTTGAAAATTTTATTAATCAAAAGGTGGAACAGCCATGGTCAATTGCGAACACATTTACGACGCATTTGCTAAAGCTGGCTTTTATATCCGCGTTATTGGTTGCGCCCCTGCCACGATTAATATCGCAAATCGCCATAGAACCCATATTCAATATTGGCCTGTCATTAAACCGCGCGGTTGTACACGATGATCATTTTGATACATGTGTTGTTGCGACCGCCATTGCAGATCCTGTATCTGTTGATGCGACGGCGGCGGAACGCGGTGCATTTTCGCCCAAGTTGCGCCATAACCTGGCATGTGAATTGGCGGGTGTTCATCAGATGACGGGATTGGGGATGACTGTTGGTTGGACGATGATGAATATGGCATTCGATTCAGATTATATGCATAAAATCATGTGGGATACACCAATATTTCCAAATGTCATAATGCTTTTTGCGGGTGCTGCAATCTTGGTGTTGTTTTTTATGGCGTTGTTGCCAATACCGCTGTATTTTCTGGAAATATTTATAACCCTGTCGTTGGACTTGATAATGTTGCCATTGATGTTGTTGGCGTGGCTGTTCAAGGGGTGGAAGATATCATTGGCTGGTGCCAGCAGAACGATTCGCGAAATAATCGATTATGTGGTGTCTGGGACATTGGGATTGGCAATAACTGGTGTGTTTGTTGCGTTCGCGATAATGTTTTTGAACGCTATATTTGGTGATTGGGATGGTGCGGCTGCATTAACGACTGCGCTGACAAATAACGATTCGAAATTCTTGATGGACGCATTGATGATGCGTAATGACAGTCTGGTTACCATCATACTAATGGGTATCTTTATTGCGATGTTTATGACCATGATTCCGGCCCTGGCCAAGACATTATTCAGTGTCCAAATATCAACAGATTTCTATGACACAACGAAAAAGAATACTGAAATTGTATGGAAAAACCTGAAAAAATGGTACGGGGCAATAAAAAAATAAAAAATCAAGTGGTTTATTTAACATGCCCCCCTTTTTTGTGCATGTTAAATCTGATATAATTCATAGCAATGACAACAAAGTTTCCGATTCTTTATTGGCCACGAAAAACAGCTGGGGATAATGAATATCAATTATCGCGCAAGGTTATAAATACCGCGACCGGTGTTATGCCAGATGTCTGTACAGATGACATTGATATTTCTGCGGTATTGAACGACAATCCGAATGCAGTCATATATTATCCTGTGTTTTGCGGTTCGACCGGTTGGTGGGGTGAATTGCTGGGGGGCGATGCGGTTGTCAGTGATAAATTGATCATATCTCCTGAATGCCAGTTGATGGTTATTGAATCCAATACACGTGCCAAACCACGTGGCCAGACCCAGTTATTGGCGGCTGAAATATATCCAACCAGTGGCTTTTTCAAGAAAATGAATTCAGGTATCGCGACGGTTGCAGATATGCTGGCGACGGACACAGGGACAATTTTGGCGCTGTTTTCTGGGCGCAACCCGGCCCAGTTTATAAATGTACTGGAATCGACGGGCAATTCATATTTGGGATGCATTGGTCGATATTAAAATGCTATTATTGCTTGATTTCTATAAAAATACTTGTATAATTTGCGGGCTAAAATTCAAACAAAGGTAAATATCATGAAACAAGGAATTCATCCAGAATACCACGAAATTAACGTCACACGCACAGATGGCAAGACGGTAAAGATGTATTCATCTGTAAAGAAAGATTTGATTTTGTCTACGGACAACTTGAATCATTCAGCCTGGACAGGCCAGCGTTCGAATGCCGGCGAAAAGGGCCAGCGCGCAGCAGAATTTAAATCAAAATTTGCTGGTTTTAATTTTTAATTTATAAATAATGCTTTACGGGGGGTGGCGACATGGAACTGTTGATAAAAGGTTCGACCGAGTTAAACAAAATGTTTATGGCGCTGCAGCGTACGGGCGCGTCATTGCGCCGTGATTTTGGCGAAGTGGAAAACCTGCAACAGTCGTTGCGTGGTGCGCACGATTTTGTACAAAAGGCCGCCAACCGTATCGAAGAAAGCATATTGAATGACCTGTTGTTGGTGCGTCCTGCGGCGGGTTTGCTGACGCCAAACGTATCGCGTGACGGTGATGGTCGCGATGAATTTGTATTGGCGTTGTCGGGTGCGTCGAATTTTGTTCGTGGTAACCCGCATTTTGCAATATCATTGGCATTGCGTTCCAATGATGAAACCAAGATTGCGTTGATATACTCTCCGATTGATGAACGTTTGTACTATGCCGAATTAGGCAATGGTGCGTATGTGTTTTCTGCGTTCCATTCTGCACGTATCAAGACATCTAATCAAACCGAAGAATCTGAATTAACGGTTGGGTACAACACGTCGGATGCACGTCCATTAATCGGTGACGTTCGTCGTACGGGTTGTCCGGCATTGGATTTAGCATGGGTTGCGGCGGGTAAGTTTGATGCGTTTGTGTCTGAACCATTGGATTATGCTGAAATTGCGGCGGGTGATTTAATCCTGCGCGAAGCCGGCGGAAAAATCGAAATGATGGCAGATCTGGTTGCAACGAACGGCAAAATTGAATTTTAAATAAGAAACCCGCAAAATGCGGGTTTTTTACTATGCCAATTCTTTTATTTGTTTGGTTTGTGGGTCGTATATGCGCGGTGTGCCCGTGTACCCCAATGCACGATGATGCGACGGCACCAAGAATTCTGGCAACGGCGCACATTCGCCCATCTGCATGTATCCCAGCAGGCGTGGGTCCTTGTATGCATATTGTTTGTCTGCTTCGATTGGACGGTGATACCATCCTTGATATATCACTAACTGTTTATCGTCTGGTAACTTAGTAATATCCATAGCCGTATAAAGCAATTCTTCGGTTGTTTCTTCTTTGTCTTTGCCGTCAGGGCCCTTGACCGTTTTCTTTTTCATTTTATATCCCATCATTTTTGAAAAACGATCAGCGGTATCCGTGTCATTTTGGCGCAAAACTATCTTTGCAGCAGTTGTTGACATGATCGTAGAGGCTGCGTCCATCCCATATTTTTCCTGAATTTGGTGTAAGTCCTGTCCAATAATCAGGTATGAAATTTTCTGTCCACGACCCAGGTCGGGGCCTTCGATGATCGCACGCAGTTTTTGCATTTTTGGCATTTCGTCCATTACAAACAAAACGGGATATGGCCCCAATTCTGCGCCGTTACGCATCTGGCCCGGTGGGTTTGCCAACAGGAAATTCGACATTAATTCAATAAAGATTGCGGTAATCGGGTTCAGTGCCTGGGCATCAACCATATTGATGGACAGATACACCGTGATTGGTTTAATCTTTCCATCGCGTGGATCAACCATGCCGCGCAGGTCGGAAAAGTGGAAATCAGAATGGCTGGTACGATTGCGCACGGCGGCATTGCGGAATATATTCAATCCCGACAGTGCCGTTGACATAATTGACCCGCGTTCCTTGTCCGGGGTACTGGCCAATTGCGTTAATTCCTGAATTGCGCGATGGGAATATGCATATCTGCGCGCTTCGTCTACGGCCTTCATAAACATATCTTTGGTCGGATCGGCCATCATTACCATCTGGTCACCCTGACGGCGGCGATTTTCAATATCTTCGGCAATGGCAATCTGGGAAGAATTTAACCAATCCAGAATCATAGATAATGATGCCTCGCGTCCGCGCCACGCGTCGGGAATATTTTCCCATGTTCCAACGTGTACATAATTCATGGCGTTCAATTCCCCGCGTTGCAGCAATGCGTGCGCCGCATATGCATTGGGATCGGACGACATAGACAGATAATAATCCGATAAAACGGTCGCGTCTTCGTCATTAAATGTGCCATTTGATATACGGGCATAGAAATAGTCATCGGCCTTGGCCCGTTCAACCTTGGAAATAATATACTGGATAAATCCAGTCAGGGCCGCACGCCCTGTAATTGTCCAGTGTGGGTCGGCGGACGATGATGAACGATCTGGTATCAATGTATTTGCAATTGAATCAACATATAAATCGCGATCTTCAGTATTAAACGGAACGTGCCCCGGCGACAATGGATTCCATGACGGGTAATAGATGCCACGTGCTGGGTCATCCTGGCCCGCCCAGTTCAGAATAAATACCGGTCCAATCGTTGCACGATACGCAGACGATGCCTGTTTCAATTCTGGCTTCGGATCATTGATAATCATTGAAACGCCTGGGCAATCAAAGATGGTCGGTAAAACGACGCCCTGGGTTTTTCCGGTCCCTGGGGGGGCTACACACAATGTCGACAGGCATTCTGGCAGCATTAATGGTTTTTTCTTAAAGTATCCCAGCACCATCATAAAGCCATTTAATAGGCCCATTTTTTTGATATCATCGGCGGTTGCTTTGCGTGATGTTTTTTCGTCGAACTTATCCTTGCTGTGTGGGTTAAATTCGTCTGTCATCGTTGCATCCGACAGAAAATAATACCCGATAATCGGCAGTAATGGTGTTATGCATTCGATGTCTGGTCGCATTATGCTGCGCCCAATCCACGCGGGGATTTCGGCTATGACCGACAACCCACCCGAAGAAAACAAATTCCCCAGATAAATTGATACCCAATGTGCCGTCGCAGGCGACCACCCGTATCGCCAAATGTGTTCAATTGGGAATGCCATCGCAACCATTATTGCCGCGACAATCCATATAATTATGGCCCAGCGTATCGACCAAAATTCACGTGCGACACCATTCTGGTCAAATTCCTTGTACGCGGACGACTTAAATATATTCAGGCCTTTGCCTTTGCCTGATGCGGATAAAATGTTGAATTTCACTGCCATAGTGCTAATATTATACCAGAAAAACAGACGCGAAAAAATATGGAAATGCAAAAAACATGAAAAATATTCCGCGAATTTTTATTGGTACAGAAATCCTGGTTGGTCGGTCGTATCCTGTGATGCGTGACGTTTCGCACTATTTGACGCGTGTTATGCGGACGTCACAATGCATGGTATTTGGCGACGGAAACGAATACAGGGCGCATTTATGCGACGATAACAAATCTTTATTTGTTGATGAAAAAACAGAACACGCCGATCCATCAAACGAAATAACATTAATGTTCGCACCGATTAAGCGGACAGGTGATTTGCTGAATATGGCGACACAAATGGGGGTTGCGTGTTTTCAGCCGGTTATAACAGATCGCACAACCGCACATCACATCAACTGGGAACGGATGAAAAAAATAGTGATTGAGGCAGCCGAACAATCAAATCGCAACACTGTGCCACAGATTTTAAATCCGATAAAATTTTCTGATCTGGATTTATCAAATGTTGCGTTTGCAGATGAACGCGCTGCGCACGGAAAAAAATCAGATTGCAAATCTGCGACCCCTGATTCAATACTAATTGGCCCCGAAGGCGGATTTTCAGACGCGGAATTTATTGCGTTGGATGCGTCGGGTGCGTGTGGTATATCATTGGGTAAAACGATATTGCGTGCAGAATTGGCGGGCGCAATTGCGATTGCAAAGATATTGGGTGAATAGATGGGTGTACGTATTGCGAAATTTATTGCAGATTCGGGTGTCGCGTCACGGCGTGCCGCCGAAGAATTAATTGCATGTGGTCGTGTCAGTATAAACGACGTGACAATAAATAGTCCTGTTTCATTTGTTG
>JAZROU010000057.1:0-1767 GCA_045648865.1 Candidatus Enterousia sp. | reverse complement strand
TTTACTCCTAAGTTTTGTTTTAGGTCAGAATAATATATTCTGATTTATTGTTCTTTTTTTCCATACTCTGCTGAAACACGTGCCAAGCGCGATGCAGGTTCGACCAAAATACGCGCGATTGTACCACGAATTTCCAACAGGGAAGGAAGCTTGGATAATTGCATAACGCCGTCAACGTCCAGAACGTCTGCATCCATTTTACCACCAACAATTGTCAAATTTGGGTGTTCGCCCGCAAATTTTGCCAATACTTTGGTAACCGCCAAACCGTCAGTTGCAACAGCAACCGCAGTTGGACGTTTCAACATGTCGGATACAGGTTCAAAATCGGTGTCTTTTAACGCCAATTTCATCAAACGGTTTTTGACAACCTTGAATACAGAAACCAATGGGCGCAATTCATTACGCAGGGTTTCGAATTCTTTTACAGTCAAACCATGGTTTTCAATTACGAAAACACCGTTTGCGTCTTTCAGGGACGACTGCAACGCTGAAATCAAATCTGATTTTTCTTCGCGTTTCATCTATTTTTCCTTCAAGCTTCTGTTTTGTTAACTTTCCATCCGGGTTCCCCCGGGATGGGGCTTTTGTTCCTGCCCCAAAGAATTTTTCTTTGTCTATGATGGAAATTAAGTGTCGCCACACCATCAGTCTTGGACAGAAATCTGTTTTGCGCCCCGTGTGTTTAAACACAAGGCGCATTTAATTATTTTGCATCAACTCTCAGACCTGGGCCCTGGGTTGTCGCAACCGAAACGCCCAAGATGTACTGACCCTTGGATGATGCAGGTTTAACCTTTTTCAACTGGTCAATCAAGGCAACCGCATTTTCAACCAATTTGTCAGTTGTAAATGACATTTTGCCAATACCCGCGTGAATGATACCCTTCTTTTCTGCACGGTATTCAATCTGGCCTGCCTTGGCTGTTTTAACCGCGTCGGCAACGTTATTTGTAACAGTGCCCAGTTTTGGATTCGGCATCAAGCCCTTAGGCCCCAAAATACGTGCGATTTTCGACATTTTTGGCATCATATCAGGTGTTGCAATTACACGATCAAAATTGATATTGCCAGCTGCAACAGAATCAATCAGTTCTGTGCCACCAACAACGTCTGCACCCGCCTGTTTCGCTTCGTCGGCAGAATTTTCTGTAAATACTGCGACGCGTACGGATTTACCAGTGCCATTTGGCAAGGATAACATACCACGAATGTTCTGATCCGCCTTGGTCACATCAATGCCCAAACGGACAGCGATTTCCAATGTTTCATCAAATTTCTTGGATGTATATTCGCGCAAAGCGTCAATCGCATCAGCCAAAGAATACACTTTGTCTGTGTCCAAGTTTTTCCAAGTCTGCTGTTTCTTTGTCAGTTTCATGATATTACTCCTCTACCTTTACGCCCATAGAACGGCATTGACCCGCAACAATTTTCATAGCAGATTCAATGGAAGAGCAATTCAAGTCTGGCATTTTCGCTTCGGCAATTTCTTTGACCTGTGCCTGGGACAATGTACCAACAAAGTCACGACCAGGTTTGTGTGAACCGATTTTCAGCTTTAACGCCTTTTTAATATAATACGACACAGGTGGCAATTTCATAATAAATTCGAAACTGCGATCTGTATAAACAGTGATAATACATGGAATTGGCATTCCAGGTTCTTTATCAGATGTTTTGTCGTTAAACTGTTTGCAGAATTCTGCGATGTTTACACCGGCCGCACCCAACGCCGGACCAATTGGTGGCGCAGGATTTGCCTGC
>JAZROU010000056.1:0-2281 GCA_045648865.1 Candidatus Enterousia sp. | reverse complement strand
TTCTTCTTCGCCCCAGGTTTTACACCATTTGCGCTTTGGCTTTGTGCAATTCTGTGTTCGTATACAACGATGGCAAACCAGGTTGTCCCATCCGAATGTTGTTGTTACGGTTTCTTTGTAGTTCCAATCGTTCCTTGTTTTTGAACCTGTCAGTTCAGCCGCCAATGCTTCGGTTTGGACATTGTTTTTGCCCTTGGATGTTGCAAGGACAGACCCATTGGCCAAATTCAGGCAGGCCTGACGGGCAATTTCACGTCGTGCATCCAATGCATTTTCACCCTGGATTTTTGCCACGCGTTCACCAATGGTGACATAATCTTGTGACATCTTTTTGTTTAATTCATCGTATTTTTTATAGTAGTTATCCTTGGCAGTTTTTAGTGCGGATGTTGCAACGATTGAACGCATTTGTGCGGTTAAATTTGGAAAACGTGCGATTCCACTTAGGCGTGTCTGTTCCGCGTTTCCTTCGGCGTTTGTGCGCGTCATTGTGCGAATTTCGCGACCCGTCATGCAGTATTGAACCGTTGGATCGGATTCAATCGCATTAATCGCAGCTTCGATGTTGCTGTACAGGACCTTTAATTCATTTACAGCTTTGTCTGTTATTGTGGTGTTATCTTTCTGTACAGATGCGATAGATGTTTGTGTCAGGCTGCTGTTGCTTTCGTCTATAAAGTTTATTAAATCCCATGGGATTTCACCTTCGAATTTGCCGGCGAATGATTTTATTTCATTGTCGCCACTGCCCAGTTCTGTGTCTTGGATTTGTGAAACATCCGTTTTGCAATTGTTGGTAAAGTTGTTATTGTCATATTCACAAATCTTATACTCTAACGAGCGTGCGCCGATACCATCATCCACGGCCAAACCATTACAATTTTCTGTGTCGCCACATACTTTTATCATCGCTTCGTCTGCGGCGGCCTGGCATTCGGTCAAAAACGCATTATCAATATTCATCATAACGCCCTGGACCATATTAGCCAACTCGTCATAAACCTCATTTCCGCGTATTTCTGTTTCGCCATAAATCTTTTGACAGCCCACTAATTTATCATATGGGCACATCCGAATTATCGTATCCGTATCCAAACCGATACATTGTGTATAATCTTCCCCACAACGATCTTCGGATTGCAAACATTCTTTAACCTCGGTTGTACAGGAATCAACACGCATAGACGCCAAGCGTGCAACCACAAAATCCCATATACTTGATTTTTCCGCCGCGGTTTCAGATGATGCATCAATACCACACGCATTCAATGGCACTTTACACAAATTCAACATTGTTCCCGGACGCGACAAACACATATCGTATGAACCATCTGGGTCATTTGGATCCATTGTGTCTTTACAGGCCTTTTGAAAACAACTTGATATATTACCGATACAATCTTGTCTTGCTTTATCTTCTGCGATAAGTTCCGCATTTTTAATTTGCGGCGCCGCCTCTCTTAAAAAAGTATCCCATACTTGTGCGGCCACATTCACACAGGATTTTGTCACAGATTCACACAAAGGCTTTTTTGACACCAATGCATCATATGTAGAAGCAGAGATTTCGATTGTTGTCACAGAACCTTTGATTTGATGATTTTTTGCTTTCTTGGATGTAGACTGCCGAACATTTGTTTCATCCAATGCGACCATATTTGCACATCCTGAAAAGTCATCACCACAACCACCTGTTGTCTGCATACATTTTTTGAATTCTACCGTGCATTGTCCAAGGTCGTATTTATTTGCCGCATTAAATTGTTCCAGCGCCGCTTCTCGCAATGCAGATTCTGCGGCGGCCAGTTTTTGTGCGCTTGCATTTTTTTGCTGTTTCAAACTGTTTTCATAAGCAGTACAATCTGATTTAATTTGCTGAGAATACATCAACTGCAACATTTGGATATCGGACGCACATTCAGGTATCTGGGCAATACATAAATCAACCGCGGCACGGTGCAACGCATCACCCTCTTTACCATCTATTGGCGACATCGCGGATGAACCAAAAATATCTTCTTCTTCAAAATCAAGCGCAGTATCCCACAATGACAAATCTAATGCTTTGCGTGTTTTTTTTGTATCTTCACTTTTGTTATCAACTACAGACTGGGCAACGGCATTTGCTTTGGCAATTACAGCGTCGGCACTGTCGCCCATTTCAATTTTTTCAACACCAACGGTTGCCATATTATACGACTGCTGGTCTAATTTTTCAATTTCTGCTAAAATCTCGTCCAATTCTGCATTACGGTCACTGCACAAACAGCGTCCGCCCGTA
>JAZROU010000055.1:0-16890 GCA_045648865.1 Candidatus Enterousia sp. | reverse complement strand
TACTTTTTTATCTTGGAAAGATTGAATTCTGTTTCTGTGTAAAAACCGCCCATTTTTTCCGCGGCATTACGATCGATAATACGATATGTACCAACAACACGCCCATTGTGAAATACAGCCATGTATTCTGCAAAACGATCATAGGCATCATATTCTTCGCCCAGGGCACGCTGTTCTTCGGTGGCAGAGGCGCCCTCTTCCAAACAAAAGACCTGGTAACGTAATTGACGAACCTGTTTACGCTCTTCTTTGTTGCGGGTTAATCTTACCTCGAAATCACGAACTTTAATAGCCATTTATATATCCCTTAATGTAAATCTATGGGAAAAGAATACCAAACTAACGCTCATTATTCAACGTTTTTATTTGTGCATGTTTATTGTAAAAAAATGAATATTGTCCTAGTGCGGGGTGATAAAAAAATAGATATGCTGAATCACAGCAAAATAAGGGGTTTTACACAATGCCAGCCGTATCGGTGTTAACACCGATTTACAATACAAATCACGCACACCTGCGCCAGTGTATAGAATCGATTTTAAATCAAACGTTTACGGACTTTGAATTTATTATTCTGAATGACAGTCCGAATAACGCAGAGCTGGAAAAGCTGGTACTGTCATATGATGACAAGCGAATTATATATTTGAAAAATGATAAAAATATCGGCATATCGCAATCCAGAAATAAACTGATTGATGTGGCACGCGGAAAGTATATAGCAATATTCGATCATGATGATATTTCACACCCAACACGCCTGGAAAAACAAGTCGATTTTTTGAACAACAATCCATATGTCGGCGTCGTAGGCACATGGACACACTGGTTCGGCGCCAAAGACTTTGTGCGCAAAAACCCAGAACATGATACAGACATCAAAATAAGACTGACCGATGTATGCGCAATTATGCACACAAGTGCGATGATTAGAAAATCCGTGCTGATGGAAAACAATATAAAATACGAAGAACAATACACCCCCGCAGAAGACTATCGGCTGTGGGGGCAACTGATGGCGTGTACAGAATTTCATAACATCCAGGAAGTTTTAGTTGAATACAGATATGACGAACAAAATACGTCACATCGCATGAAGACGCGCCAAGAAATTGCACACGAATCAATAAAACTGCAAATCTGCAATAAATACCCAATGTACAGATTGGAATTCGAACGACAGCTGCGGCGAATTCGCGTGCGCCTGTTTGGCAAAATACCGCTGGTAAAAATCAAAAACAAATGGATACTGATGTTCGACTGTATCCCATTGGCAAAAATCAAGGATTAAGGAACATGAAGGCGATCATCAATGTGGCATGTTGTTTGATTCCAATTGCATCGGTTCGACGACCACTGCGGACGCATTTGCAACAACAATGGGCCAGACATAAAAATAACATGGATACGTTTGCACGTGGATTTACCGGACGACCAATAATTCTGTGGGCAGATCATGCGTTGGGCGGCGGAACAGAAGTGTATTCCAGGCGACAATTTAAAATTCTGCGAAAAAAATTTGATGTGCTGCGATTACAATTCTTTCCAAAAACAGAAATGTACCATTTGACGTTTGCGAATAATCACAACAGAAATTTTATAACAAACGATATAGATAAAATTATAGATTTTTTATGTTCTGTACCAATTGATGAAATTGTTGTAAACAATCTGGTGGCATATAAGGATACAATTAAAATGCTGGGGCTGATTGCAAAAATAAAACGCAACGGAAACGGACGGATACACGTGTCTTTTCGCGGGCATGATTTTCATGCGATTTGTCCCAGCTTTAATTTAATTAACTGCGACGGGAAATATTGTGATTTATCATATGTTGGCGGATGTGAAAATTGCTGGGCAAAAAAGAAACTGGCCGAAAATCCTGTATCCCATAACGTACTGAAATCTGGCGCAACAACAATATGCAATTGGCGCAACGCATGGAAAGATTTCTTTGAAAACACCGTTGACGAAGTAATTTTATTCGCCAAGCCAATCGCAACAATTTTTGCACGCATGTACCCCAACATAGAAAGCAAAATAAAAATTATACCGCATACCGTAAAAAATTACAGGTACGCCAATATATCTGTGCACAGGGGTGTAAATATTGTGGTACTGGGGAATATATCGCACCAAAAAGGCGCAGGCGTAATTTGTGAAATGGCAAAAAATTTGTCAGATGGCGTAAACATAATTGTTGTTGGCGAAATGAAGGATGCACCAAAAAATATTTATGTTCATGGAAAATATAAATCAAGACAATTACCCAGACTGATGGAAAAATATGACACAGATATTGTTTTTATACCGTCAATTTGGCCAGAAACATTTTCATACACCACGTCCGAGGCAATATCAATGGGATTGCCAATCGCATGCTTTGACATGGGGGCCCCGGCGACACGTGTGCAGGCATACAACCGCGGTTTGGTTTTAAAAGAAATTGACCCACAAAAAAACCTGCAAGAAATTATTGAATTTATAAAAAAAATACGGAACGAAAAATGAAAGCACCAAAAATATCTGTGTTGACACCAATGTACAATACACGCCCAGACGATTTACGCGCAATGATTGACAGCATTTTAAATCAGACATATGGGGACTTTGAATTTCTGTTGTTAAACGACAGTCCTGATAACCATGAATTGAAAAAAATTGTCGAATCATATAAAGACGCGCGCATAAAATATATGGCGAATGAAAAAAATATGGGCATTACAAAGTCGCGAAACAAACTAATCGATTTGGCGCGTGGGGAATACTTGGCGGTGGCAGATCATGATGATATTTCTGTGCCAAACAGATTTGAATTAGAAGTCGGATTTTTAGATGCAAATCCACATATCGGTGCAGTCGGCGGAAACGTTATCGAAATTCGTGATGGCACAGAATACAAAACACAACAACGACCAATTCATGATCATGACATAAAAATGTCATTGATTAACGAGAACTATGTATGCAACCCAGTGCATTCAGGATGCATGATACGAAAATCTGTTCTGATAAATTCAGGCGTAAGGTATAACGAAAAATGGTCGCCATGCGAAGATCGCATGCTGTTCGTAGATTTAATACCGCATACATGTTTTCATAACCTAAACGATGTCGTTTTGAAATATGTTTGGACGGGCGATAATACAACACTGCGCCATTGGCAGAAAATGTATGATTTGCCGCCAATTATTGTTGCAAATGCACGCGCCAAATACCCGGTGTATTATGATGAATGGAAATGGCAACAACGTAACAAACCCATGCGACAAACACGATGGGTGAAACTGTTCGGATTTATTCCATTTATAAAAATAAAGCACAAGCATGGACAGACCAAGATATATCTGTTTGATATGATTCAGCTGGCACGGATAAAGCATGACTGATATGAAAAAAGTTATTTATACATGTATTACCGGTGAATACGACGATGCATGCGCGCATGTGTATGTGGATGATACGTGGGATTACGTTATGTTTACAGATAATAAATATCTGTTGGGTATGCAAAAATATATGCATTGGGAAATACGACCATTGGGATATAATAAACTGACGAATGTGAAAAATGCACGATGGCATAAAATTAATGCGCATATTTTGTTTCCGGAACACGATATCAGTTTATGGGTGGATGGAAATATCGTAATTATGAAACCAGATTTCTTTTTGCGACTGGACAGGCTTATCGGGCAAGAAAATTTAATCTGTATCCCAAAGCACCCAGAACGCACATGCATTTATGACGAAGCGCAAAAAATCAAAGACCTGAAAATAGATAACAAAAACACCGTTGACCAAGAAATGCGTGTACTGCGCATTTGTCGATACCCACGAAATAACGGACTGAACGAAACGTGCATAATATTGCGACGACATAACAGCAAAAAAATTAAGCGTATGCAGCAAAAATGGTGGCGAATGGTAAAAAAATATTCAAAACGTGATCAATTATCATATAACTGGGCCGCATCGCGATGTGGTATAAAGACACAACCAATGTTTGATATGCCGGGCGAACACAGGCGGTGCGATGAGTTGTTATTCGTGCATAAACACAGCCATAATCAAAACCCATCTGAAAATTTTGATACATGGGTCACCGCGCGATGGATTGCCTGTGCAATGGCTTTCTTTATTCCGCACAGCACAGCCAAACAGATTTTTATAGAAAAACATTCAAGATAGGAAACCAATATGAAAAATAAATACGATATCATTTATTCAATTGGACATGATTGCGCATGCAGTATGTATTTGAAAAAGCACAGGCTGCGCGTGGTATCAGGGCCACTGGATTGGCTGACCAGTGTGCCGGCACATATGCGATTTGATATGATAATGAATGACTTTGACGGCTTTATGGATGCAGACGACTTCGTTTTTGTCGACAAAGACCCAAATATTTTTAATGACGATAAATGTGATTACTATAAAAACATACGTACTGGGTTATATTTCTATCATGATTTTGCCGCCGGTGTACCGTTAAAAAAATCATTCCCAGCGGTTGCCGAAAAATACAGGCGACGCATAGACAGGTTTTATAAAAATTTACGTGACAAACAGAATGTATTACTGGTTTGGTTTTCGCACTATCACAACACTACAAACGAACAATGGGCAAAATTCGCAGATGATTTCAGCAGAAAAATCGGAAAAAAAATTGATTTTTTGATTATTCAACATATGGAAAACCAATATACACCAACCAAAACAATTATAACACCAAATATTGTGCGGTATGATATGCATACAATCGCAAAGGATGAACATGGGAATAACACAACAGTTGGAAATGAAAAACTGTGCGATACCATCTTTTCACAATATGGATTACGTGTGCCACGTGAACGCCGCATAAAATACGCATGGAAAAATTGCCTGTTGTATGGGCCGTGTAAATTCTTACCGTTTCATGACGCGCGGCATGCGTGGCGTAAAAAACTGAAACAGGATTTAGACGAACTGGTATACAAGCGATAAAATTAATGCAATTCGTCTGCCAGGGTCGCAATCGCAATCGCATACCAATTGGAATTATTCCACTTTTTTATTCTGTAAAAATTCGGATATGTCAAATACGCTGTTATAACAGGTTGTGGTGCGATATCTGTATCCATACTAACATCAGATTGCGTATCATTGCGCGCAGTTTCGATTTCAGCAACGTCGGCAACCAGACCTGCAGACATCGATGTTTGCGGGATTGGACTGCCATCAGGGTTTGTGACCCCCATAGACGACCACTGGGGTAATGTTAACTTGGTCTTTCCGTCCAGCAGCGACACGTCAAAATCTGCAGGCAGTATTACACGGCGAACAATACGTTCGTTTTTATTCCACCCCAGTTTATTCAGATAATTACCAGCACTGAACATCGCGTCCGATACATTGTTAATTATATCAATTCGCCCATCACCGTTACCATCGGCACCATACTGCGCCAGTGTTGTTGGAATAAATTGAAAGTGACCCATCGCACCAGCCCATGACCCAGATATAGAATTTATATCCAGATTGTTTTTATCCGCAATCTTCATCAGCGCAATCAACTGGTTGGTAAAAAACGTTTCGCGACGACCATCATATATCAACGTAAAAAATGCGTCCGTCAATTTATGCCGCGATTTAACCGCACCATAATTCGATTCCATCCCCCAGAAAGCCAGCATAACATGCGGCGGAACACCATATCGGTCATCAATGCGCGACAACAATGTCGGATACATAGCCCGCTTTTTTTTTCCGTTGTCAATGCGCGTTTGATTTACAGTTCGCGCCAAATAACCATCCAGGGTTAATTTAAATTCAGACTGGTTCGCATCACTGCGAACAATTGATGGAATAAACGATGGGTATTTTAACGCAGCATTTACTGTTTCCGACGAAATATTTTCCGCAGATGCGCGCGTGCGCACAGAATCCAGCATTGAATACCATCGCGCAGAATCAAACGAACCGCGTTCTGCGTGTACAGAAAATGGCAAACAGCATACCGCGGCACACAGCCACATCGTAATTCTTTTCATTTATTTACCCCGTATGATTAAAAAGCGTATTTCACACCCAAGTGAATACCAAAGGATTGCCATGTGGCGCGTTTCAATGAATCAGAAACCTTTTCCGTATGCGCAGGCACGGTTTCCAGCAGTGGAACAAAATACTTGTTCCCTTGGTCATCTATAACCTCTTGCATGACGTACTGGCCATTTTCATCGATTACGTATTGGCTGTATTCCGCGACATATAATTCCCCGCCAATCTTGCCAACATGAAACAGATTTGTGTCCACTTTCAGCGATAATTGAACACGGTCAGACAATTTGTAGTTGTATTCCATTTCTGCGGCGTACGAATATGCACCATTGCTGCCTTCGTCCAGGAAACTGGGGTTCTGTTGCCAATCGGTACGATTTGGCCAGATACCTTCGGATGAATATTTCGGTAAACCAAACTGCATATACAGGCGCAATTTGTCCCGCAATGTCATTTGCTTTTCAACCTCTAGCCCGACGTAAAATCCAGACCAGGTCGTGTTGTATATGTGTGTTGTCCCCTCTACAATAACTGGGCCGTCGCCACCAATAATTACGCATTCGCCGGCACTGACACCCCATGGGATGTTACCCATCGCGATTTCATAATCGCCTGTTACCAGGGAATCACCCAAAAATGGGAATCCATCTGTGCTGGTGCCACTCCACGCGTTGGTTACAACCTTGATATCTTCGGGGGACATGCAAACCTGGTACCAATCTTCGGGTGGTGTCGTCCCAATAGGCACCGCAAAATATTCGCCCAGTTCATTACCAAAAACATAATAACCGTCATCCGTCATCAATGGCAGATACACCCCAGGATTCGGATAATAGTGATCCGACATTTCCAGATTGTGTTTGAATATTTCATAACCGAATGTTGGCGACAATTTCCACCCACCAATATCCCATATGTGGTGCGCAGATATACCAAATCTGAAATAATTACTGCGCCCAGATTGATCGCCCATAGATATTGTGAATATGCCGTATTCTGGGTATTGCGCTTCGAACGGTTTCAGGTCGTAATCCATGGAAAGTCCGCCGTGGGACATATCACCATATGCGTATTCGCCATAAACAGATAAATCAAAATCGCGCAGGCTGAAATTATGACGCGCGCCAACACGAATTTCGTTCCAAATCATATCGTCCCATTCCAGGATGGAATTTACACCAGTTTCAAATTCAAAATCCGCAAAACGACGTGAATAAGCCGCATAAATTGATGTGGCAGGTTCCGATTCAATTGGCAACGCAATGCCATTTGTCGTCATTGTGCCAGAAAAAGTGGGCATTTCCTGGGCGCGTGGGACCTGGTACGAATAGGTTCGCGACCCTACAACCTGTTTATTTCCGGATTTGCCAACATATTTTGTATACCCCTGGTCAACATAGCGCCCATATGACATCTGGTTCGCGGTCGGCGCAGATTGTGTCTGGTAATACGACGGGACACCTTCGTTTGCGGCGAACGCAACGAATGGCGCAAAAAACAGCGATAAAAATGATACTTTCCCTGCCTTCATCAGAATACTGTTGTGTGTATTATAACATAAAAATGCGGCCTGTAAAAGTATTTTCATTTCCCCCTTGCACATAAATTTTTGAACTGTACAATACAGACAATATGAAAAACACACCACACAATATTTACATCCATGTTCCGTACTGTATGTCAAAGTGCAATTATTGCGCATTCTTTTCAACCGCATGCGCCAACCCGGACTGGAACAAATACACAGCGAACATTTGTGATGAAATTGAATCATGGGGGCAAACGCTGGGGGCAATTGACATTCCAACTGTATTTTTTGGTGGTGGCACACCATCACTGATGCCCATAGAATGCTGTGAAAAAATTATCGACACAATTTGTAAAAACTTTCACCTGGGGGCAAACGCTGAAATTACATTGGAATCAAACCCGGGAACATTGGACAAAAACAAACTGGCACAATTCACCGCGATGGGAATCAACAGACTGTCCATCGGAATACAAAGTCTGGATGATAAAAAACTGAAATTTCTGGGTCGAAGACACAGTATGACAGACGCAATAAATTTATTAGACGTGGCAAAAAATTTGGGCGTTCGCGTGTCCGCAGACTTTATTTACGGCCAACCCAATGAAACCGTTGACGATGCAGTGAATCTATGTCGAAAAATTAATAACTTGGGGATCCAACATTGTTCTTTGTACGAACTGACAATCGAACCAGATACACCATTTGGAAAAATGAACCTGAAAATGCCAGACAACGAAACAATGGCACAAATGTATTTGGCAATCAATGACACATTGGATTTACCACGATACGAGGTTTCAAATTACGCACACCCCGGCCAAGAATGTCAACACAACATGAATGTGTGGGACGGACAGCCATATATCGGCATTGGAACGGGCGCCGCAGGCCGCATATTGATTGGCAACACATGGTATGAACAGCGTGGCAACCATGCACAATTCGATAAAATATCAGATGACACACGGGCTGTGGAAACAGTACTGACTGGCATGCGCACAATTCGCGGTTGCCGGTTGACAGATACAACAAAAAACGTTATTGATATGAACTGGGCACAGGATAATCCAAACCTGGTCCAAATCAATGGGGACCGAATTTCAGCAACGCCGGATGGCATGTTGATTTTGGATGAATTAATGCTAAAATTGGTGAAATAAAAATGGACAGTAAATTCTGGAACATCATTGGAATCATGGCGGTCGCAGCAACGATTGCATGGGCATATTTTTACACAAAGGAGAAAGTAGTCATGGCAGGCATCAAACTGGAAAACATGGATATGACCGTTAAACCAGGCGACGATTTTTACGCATATGCAAATGGCGGATGGCAAAAAAGAAACCCAATCCCAGACGATTATTCCAGATTTGGCGCATTCGAGGTTTTACGCAACACAAACCTGGAACGCACACGCGAAATCGCCGAACAGGACGCTGGAAAAATTGGCACACTGTACAAGATTGCGATGGATGAAAAAAAATTAAACGCAGATGGCACTAAACCTGTTCAGCCACAATTGGACGAAATCGACCAATTGACGCGCGCAGACCTGGAAACATATATGGGAAAAACGTTTACATATTCATCTGCATTCTGGGGCGACGGGGTTGCGTTGGACGAAAAAGACAGCGAACATTTTCTGTACAATATTGGCCAGGGCGGACTGGGCCTGTCGCGCGATTACTATTTTGACACAGACGCAAAGTCAATCGAGATTCGTAAAAAGTACAAAGATTTTATAAAAAAACAGATGTCAAATTTTGGCATAAATGCAGATGTCGATAAATTGTACGCACTGGAAGAAAGAATGGCAAAGTCATTTTACCCAAAAGAAAAGTTGCGCGATCCGCATGCAAACTATCACAAAATGAGTATCGCACAAATCAAGAAAGAATTTGCCGGTTTTGACTGGGACACTTTCCTAGGCGCACGTGGCGCAACGGCGGCAAAATTTATCAATATCGCACAGCCAGAGGCAATCAAAGAATCAATCGCGATTATTAATGATACAGATTTCGAATTAATAAAAACATACTTGAAATATCGTATCATCAGCGCAGCAGATTCTGTTCTGGACGATAAAACATACGACATCTCGTTCGATTTTTACAACCGCACAATGGCGGGCCAAAAAGAACCAAAGCCACGATGGAAACGCGCCGTATCAATGATTGATGGCGCACTGGGCGAAGAAGTCGGCCGACTGTATGTTGAAAAATATTTTTCAGCCGACGCAAAAGAACGTATGCAGGTGCTAGTAAAAAATCTGCAGCAGGCGTACGCAATGCGTATGGAAAAACTGACATGGATGTCAGAGACCACAAAACAAAAGGCACTGGAAAAACTGTCAACATTCCGTGCAAAAATTGGATATCCCGACAAGTGGCGCGATTATTCAGAACTGGGAATCAAAAACGATTCATTGTGGGAAAATATGATTCGTGTCGCACAATTCGAAGATAAATTCTGGATAGATAAAATAGGCGAAAAAAAAGATCCAACAATATGGTATATGAATGCACACGAAGTCAATGCGTACTATGACCCATCTGCAAATGAAATTTGCTTTCCAGCCGGAATCTTGCAATACCCATTCTTTGACATGAATGCAGATGACGCATTTAACTATGGCGCAATCGGCGCAGTCATCGGACACGAAATGACGCACGGTTTTGACGATTCAGGCCGACACTTTGACAAAGATGGAAATATGAAGGACTGGTGGACGACACTGGATTCTGCACGGTTTGACGTTCGCGCAAATGTTATGAAAGATTTTTTCAACAAAATAAAAATTAATGACGAAATTAATGCAAATGGTGAATTTACGCTGGGCGAAAACCTGGCTGATTACGGCGGCGTATCGATTGCGTTTGACGCATACAAAAATTTCGGCACCCAAACAGGCGACACAGAAAACATCAGCGCAGACAGACGGTTCTTTATTGCATACGCAGGTGCATGGGCGCAAAACATTCGCCCTGACGAAGAAATTCGACTGACCAAGGTCGATGAACATTCACTGGGAAAAAACCGCGTGAACGGCATCCTGCCGCATATTGACGCATGGTATAACGCATTCAACATTACATCAGATTCGCCAATGTATATTCTGCCCGGCGAACGCTTAAAACTGTGGTAAAAAAATCCCCCAAGACGGGGGATTTTTTATCGCAAACACAAAAAAAATTACACCAGCGACAATTACTTGCCGCTGGTGGCTCCCTTCCTTCTGGGTTACCAGAAACTGTGCATACGATGCGCAACGCCGGGGCACAAAAACTATGCCGCCATTGCAACACCAGATGTCGCCGAACCGTCGACCGAATCCATGGCCTTTTTAGCTTCGGCAAAAACCATTTCTTTGACGCGCAACGCCAAGGATTTTGTATCCATACTTTCGGCGGCAGTGTCAAAATTATCTGTTCTGATCTGTAATGAAACATATGCACCGACCAAGGACGCGCGAGGCAAATCTTCGATTGAACGTGGTGCATTGTTATGACCAATCTTTAATTCATCGGCCAATGAAATAATCTGTCTGTCTTCGTTAACCCAAACCGTTGTTGTCAGGACCTGATTTAATGCAATCATGATTTCTTTGATGTTTTTTGGCATGCGCGTTCCCCTCCTTCCTGGGCGTATGTTGTAAATATCTTTCTGATTTCGTGTAAATACGTTGGTATTTACAAATTTCAGAAATAATTTTTATTTGTTGTTCGTTTTTTCCCAAAAAAACCGCCAAATCCGCAGATTTATTGGGCTTTAAATTCTTTTCCCCTTGTCTATACAAACATCTTAGAACAAAAACGAATCGCAGGTCAAGCATAAAATATATTTATTTTCATTTTATTTTATTTTTTTATTTTTACCCTTAAAAACCACAAAAGACCATAAAAAAACTATAAATTGTCATTGACAACCATAAAAACCCGTGCTACATTCACCATGAAGCAGGAAAGAGAAACCGGGGACAAGCCCCAAAAATAAGAAGTTCATAAAATGTCATTGTTTCTCTCATCTTATGAAAATCGTTTGGATACCAAGGGACGCGTTTCGGTACCGGCCTCTTTCCGCGCTTCGGTTGCGAACGAAAAATTCGCGGGTGTTGTATTATTTCGTTCCTTTACACACAATTGTATCGAAGGCATGCCGATGTCCCGCATGGAACAAATGGCCACCGCGACCGATAAAATGGGTGTGTTTGACAGCGGACTGGACGATTTGACCGCAATGTTGTTCGCAGACGCACGCGAACTGGCCTTTGATGTGACAGGACGCATTGTTATCCCGGCCGATATGTTAAAGCATGCGGGCATAACCGATACAGCTGTGTTCGTTGGCCGCGGGAACAGTTTTCAAATATGGAACCCAGATGCATTCCGCATCGCCCAGGAACAGGCCCTGAAAAATTTGCGTGGCGCACGCCCGAATTTAAAAATCGGTGAATAAAAAAAATACAGTTTCCTTTCTTGTCTTACCCCCGCCAAATGGCGGGATTTTTTTACGACATAACCCGCAAAAAAACTTAGATACACAAGTGTTTAATTAAAAAAATCATACAATGCAGGCCAAGTGCTATTGCCATGCAGGAAATTTGAGGTATCGCAAACCAACAGATAAAAAGTCTGTGACGCAACGGATTCCCGCCGACATGGGGATGACCATAGGTCTCTTAAATTCTATTAAAACACATTACGATAACAAAATTTTTTATTATTTTAAGAAAAGATCTCAATTGGAATTGAAGAATAAAAATCCCCCCGTTTGGGGGATTTTTATTCTTCGGATTTAATTGCAGCACGAATGTCCGATAATGCACGGGCACGCTCTTCGATTAATCCATTCAGGTTAGCCTGGGTTAAATTAGCCGCATACTGAATCGAATTCGCAAATGCCAACGCATCGCTATTTCCGTGGGTTTTGACTGCAAATCCACGTAACCCCAAGAATGTTGCACCCGCATATGAACGCGGATCGATTTTATGCTTTAAACGTTTAAAAACATGAATCAGGAAAAACGCACCGATTATTGCCAAAATAGACTTCTTGAAATTTTCAACAATAACGCGCTTGACCAACTTGGCCGTTCCTTCGACCGTTTTCAAAACGATATTACCGGTAAAGCCGTCTGTCACAACAACCTGGACGCGGCCGGCACTGATATCATTACCTTCGACAAAGCCGATGTATTCGTATGGCAATTTATCCTTATGCTCGGTCAGAATTTTATTCAGACGAACCAAAGTTTCGTTCCCTTTGGTTTCTTCGGAACCAATGTTCAAAACACCCAATTTTGGGCGCGGCATTTTTCCGACCACTTCGGCATAAACACTGCCTAGGATAGAGAAGTCAAACAGTATAGCCTCGTCACACTGAACATTCGCCCCCAGGTCCAGCACAACAACGCGACTGTCCCCGGCACCCGACGGCAACATCGTTGTAATTGCAGGACGCGAAATACCATCAATCGTTTTTAATGCCAATTTGGACAATGACATTAAAATACCGGTATTGCCTGCACTGATGACGGCGGCCGATTTACCTTCGCGGACATCTTTGATTGCCATGTACATAGATGTATCCTGAGCATGGCGCAAAACGTCCATAACCTTGTCCGTGGGTTTAATTACATTTGGGGCATGAATAACTTCGGCATTGCGGGCAACACGTGGGTATTTCCCCAGCAATTTACGCAGTTTCTTTTCATCGCCAAACAGGCGAAAAAAAACGTTATTTTCACCATTTTGATACAAATACTGGTTCATGCCACCCAAGACCGCATTTGGCCCTTTGTCGCCACCCATTGCATCAATTGAAATTATTTTCTTTTCTTCTGACATGGTATATAAAAAAAGCAGAAACGGCATAAACTATGTCCTGCCATTTCTGCCAATCTAGTGTTTTGTTAAATTATTTCGCACCACATGCAGGACAAACATGATGTGGACGTTTCTTTTCACCACATGTTTTGCATACACCGCATGGCATTACAGACAATGCATCATGAGAACGACGTTGTGCACTGCGTGCTTTACTTGTTTTACTTTTTGGCGTTGCCATTTTTCAATCCTTTTTATTTATAACTGTCCTATTTTATTCAAATCATTACGATTTGCAAGGAAAAGTTTACGTTGCCCAGGGAATTATCCCCAGACAACGTTTTTTCTTAAATGTCCAACAATTGTTGCTGACCATTGCCTTCGCGTGCCAGTTTTTCAGCGCGCTGTTCTTCGCGGGCAATTTCGCGAACGCGACGAACATAGGCACCAGTTCCAATTGGAATCAGACGACCAACAATCAAGTTTTCATTGATACCCACCAATTTATCGGTTGAACCGGAAATCGCGGCATCGACCAAAACCTTGGTTGTCTGTTGGAACGACGCGTTTGAAATAAATGAACGCGATGTCAAAGACGCACGGGTCAAACCAACCAAGACCTGGGATGCTTCGGCCAGACGACCATTGTCGCGTGCGACGCGCGCGTTTTCTTCTTCGAAATCAACACGGTCAACAACCTGGCCCATCAAGAAGCCTGTGTCACCCGGGTTTGTGATTTCAACACGACGTGTCATTTCACGTATCAAGATTTCAATGTGTTTGTCATTGATGGTCACGCCCTGCAGACGGTAAACCTGCTGAATCTGGTCAACCATAAATGTTGCCAAGGCTTTCTGGCCCAAGATACGCAAGATATCCTGAGGCACTGGGTCACCGTCAACCAATTTTTCAGCCTTTTTAACAACGTCACCACTGCGAACCAACAGGTTTGTACCCTTTGGCACGGCGTATTCAACAGGTGCTGTACCATCGGTTGGTTCGATACGAATGATAATCTTGGACTTCGCATCTTCCAGTTCGATTGTTCCGTCAACCTCTGCCAATAATGCTGGGTTGGTTGGACGACGAACTTCCAACAATTCATTAACACGTGGTAAACCACCGGTAATGTCACCTGTACGCTTTGCCTGAACTGGGATACGAGCAATAATATCACCAGCCTTGATTGTATCGCCATTCGCAACGTTCAAGGTCGAATACACTGGCAACAGATATTCTGCAATCTTTTTGCCACCCAGATTGATTACATTGCCCGACGCGTCAACCAATGTGATTGCAGGTTTCAGCGCCTTTTTCGTATTCGTTTTCCAGTTAATAACCTTGCGCGAGACGATACCAGTCATAGAATCAACTTCTTCTTGGACAGATACGTTTTCAATCAAGTCACAGAAGTTTACAACACCGTCTGTTTCAGCGATGATCGTGTTCGAATATGGATCCCATTCGGCAACCTTGGCGCCTTTTTCTACGGCATCGCCATCATTTACAATCAACATAGATGCATATGGCAATGCACAGCCGAATAATTCTTTGCCATCTTTATCAACAACAGCAATTTTACCATTGCGAGATAACACGACCACACGACCTGCGCTATTTTTAATTGTGTTTACACCAATCAGTTTAATGTTACCAGCAACAGGAACTTCGATAAAGTGACTGTCCGCACCACCGGCCGCAATACCACCAATGTGGAATGTACGCAATGTCAGCTGAGTACCAGGTTCACCAATAGACTGTCCCGCGATAACACCAACCGCTTCGCCGACGTGTACCAATGCGTTACGCGACAGGTCCATACCATAACATTTTGCACACAAACCATCAGAACAACATGTCAGAACGCTGCGAACACGAACAGATGGCAGACCGGATTCGTTAATCTTTTTGGCGGCAGCCTTGGTAATCAATTCGCCCGCTGAAACAATTATTTCATTGTTGTTCGATGGGTCTTTGATATCTTCGGCTGCGGTGCGCCCCAGAACAACATCGCCCAGCGCAACAGACAGCGTCGAACCAGTGTAAACAGGTTTTGCCTCGATCGATTCTGTTGTGCCACAATCATGTTCTGTGATAACTGTGTTTTGTGCCAATTCAACCAAACGACGGGTCAGATATCCCGCGTCAGCAGTTTTCAAAGCCGTGTCCGACATACCCTTACGCGCACCGTGGGTGGATGTAAAGTATTCAGACATAGTCAGACCTTCTTTAAAGTTCGAAATAATTGGAACTTCAATAATCGAACCGTCTGGTTTCTGCATCATACCACGCATACCTGCCAACTGCTGAATCTGACGTTTAGAACCACGGGCACCAGACAATGCCATCATATAAACCGAATTCCAATTATCACCGGTCGTCTTACCCAGCGCAGCGTACGCCATGTCACCCAGTTTGTCGGTTGTTTTCTGCCACAAGTCAATCAGTTTATTGTGACGTTCACCACCAGACAGCAAACCGTTCTGATACTGTTCTTCAATTTCTTCGGCTGCCTTTTCCGATTGACCGATAATGTTTTTCTTTTCTTCTGGAATAACAATATCGTCATAACCAATGGAAATACCACTGCGGGCGGCCTGTTCAAATCCGGTATTCTTTAGCGCGTCAGCCAACAAAATCATCTCTTTGTCGCCACAACGTTCATATGTTGTCGCCAACAAAGCCTTGATTTCTTTCACTGGCATAACCTTGTTTACCAAATCAAACGGCATCTTGTCAGATTTTGGTAACAATTCACCCAAAATCATACGGCCAGCCGTCGTTTTGTACGTTTTTCCATTGATACGTGCAACAATTGGCGTGTGCAATGTAATTGTCTTGTTTTCCAATGCCAATTTCACTTCGTCCATGTTGGCAAAGCGTGGTGACTTGTCATTATGTTCGCCGTTAATCAACGAGATATAGTATACGCCCAATACCATGTCCTGGGATGGAACAATCATTGGGTCACCATTCGCAGGCGACAGAACGTTGTTAGACGACAACATTAATGTACGTGCCTCTAATTGTGCTTCCAGGGAAATTGGTACGTGAACAGACATCTGGTCACCGTCAAAGTCAGCATTAAATCCCTTACATACCAATGGATGCAGACGGATAGCTTTACCTTCAATCAATACAGGTTCAAATGCCAGCAGTGACAGACGGTGCAATGTTGGTGCACGGTTCAACAGAACAGGATGTTCGTGAATAACTTTTTCCAAAATCTCCCATACAACATCTTCGCCGTTTTCAACCATTTTACGCGCGGTTTTCAATGTGTTTGCGTGATCGCCCGCCAACAGACGTGCATAAACGAATGGTTTGAATAATTCCAATGCCATTGTTTTTGGCAAACCAACCTGGTGCAATTTCAATGTTGGACCAGATACGATAACCGAACGACCAGAATAGTCAACACGTTTACCCAACATGTTCATACGGAAACGACCAGATTTACCACGCAATGAATCAGACAATGATTTCAAT
>JAZROU010000054.1:0-6154 GCA_045648865.1 Candidatus Enterousia sp. | reverse complement strand
CCCTTACGTGTACGCGCATTTGTTTGGGTACGCTGACCACGAACCGGCAAACGGTTACGATGGCGAATACCACGATATGCCTTTAAATCCTGCAAACGTTTGATATTCATTGTGACTTCACGACGAACGTCACCTTCTACTTTAAAGTTTTCTTCGATATACTTCGAAATTTTAATAACATCCTCGTCTGTCAAATCCTTTGCGCGCAGACCGTCTTTTAATTTCAACGCCTTGACGATTTGTGCCGATTTTGCCGGCCCAATACCGTGAATATACTGCAACGCAATTTCGATACGTTTTTCAGTCGGAATGTTAACACCTGCTATACGTGCCATTTTTCATTTTCCTTTTTATTTAACTGCGGTTCATCCAGTCCACCGGAATCCCCGATACCCAAACCCACAGATTTCGCCATGGGCTATTTTATTTTGCCGAATAATTTTATATAAATATCAGCAAAAGTCAAATCTTGTTTTGCTTACCGCCTATCCGCGAAAGCGCCCTTTCTTTTGTGTTTTTTTAATAACACCGCTGTACTGCTTGGCAACCAAGTAGGACTGTACCTGATTAACCGTATCCAACACAACACCTGCAACGATTAATACACTGGTACCACCAATCGCCAATGGCATACCTAAATGAGTATTCAATACAATCGGCAACACACAAACAACAATCAAATATGCAACACCAATTGCCGTTGTACGCGACACGACATTATCCAGATATTTAATTGTCTGTTCACCTGGTCTGACACCTGGTATATAACCACCGGCATTTTTCAAATTATTACTGGTTTCTTCGGAATTAAAAATCACCGCGGTCTGGAAATACGCAAAGAACGCAATCAGAACCGTAAACAGCAATATATATGACCAAGTCCCATATGTAAAGAATCCCAAAATTGTCTGAACGGTTAAATTTTCACTCTGAACAAATCGCTGAACAAATGCAGGCAACATCATAATTGATGACGCAAACACAGGTCCCATAACCCCAGACATATTAATCTTAATCGGCAAATATGATGCATTTGTATTCACAACACCATTTGCCATAACCTGACGAGGATACAGAATCTGAATACGACGTTGGGCCTGTTCAAAGAACGCAATCAACGCCACAATTCCAACAACAAACGCGACCACCAATGCAATCATCGCAGGGGAAATCTGCCCAACAGACCCCAGTGAAATCAACTGTGCGATACCACCCGGAACCTCGGCAATAATACCCGCAAAGATTAACAATGACGCGCCTTGTCCAATACCACGGGCTGTAATCTGTTCTGCCAACCACATGACAAACACAGTACCACCAACCAACGCAATTATCGCGGACAATTCAAATGCAAATCCTGGATTTACAACCGCGGCGACACCATTTACCGGCGCCATCGCCTCTAATCCACGAACAACTGCCCACCCCTGTACGACCGCCAAAAACACAGCCAAATAACGGGTATACTGGTTGATTTTTACTCGGCCAGACTCGCCTTCCTTGCGCAGTTCACCCAAAGACTTGCTGGTTGCACTTAACAACTGCAACACGATTGACGCTGAAATGTACGGGAAAATGTTCAATGCCAAAACAGACATACGTGATAAAGAACCACCACTGAACATATCAAACATGCCCATCATCCCATTATCGCCCTGGAACAGGTGCAAAACCGCCGACGCATTAACCCCCGGCAATGGAATGAACGACCCAATACGATAAACAACCAGCGCCCCCAACGTAAACAGAATACGCTTCTGCAAATCGCTAAGATTACCGAAAAAGTCTTTTAAGAATTTCATTTGCGTGAACTTTTAACCATTGATTGGCATCCAGGTTCCCAGATGCCAAATACAGATTTTACTTTTATTTATTTTTGATTGTGCCACCGGCTTTTACAATCGCTTCTTCCGCTGCCTTGGACCATTTATCCGCCACAACATTAATCGCGGTCTTGATTTCACCCTTGGCCAAAACCTTCAAACCATCCAATTTACGATTAATGATTTTCGCAGACAACAAAGAATCCATTGTGATTTCTTTTGCAGCATCAATTTTACCACTTGCAATGAATTTTTCCAAATCACCCAAATTGATTGTTACATATTCTTTGGCAAATGGATTATTGAAACCAAATTTTGGGAAACGACGCAAAATTGGCATCTGACCACCTTGGAATGTCGCCTGTTTACGTGAACCACTACGTGCTTTCTGCCCCTTGTGACCACGACCGGCTGTCTTGCCAGACCCAGATCCCATACCACGACCAACGCGTGTTGCGTTCTGACGTGCGCCTAAATTATCCATCAATGCATTTAATTTCATTTCTTTTACTCCTGTAACTACTATGTAGTTCTTTGTCGCACGAAAACAAGATTGTTTTCGCACTCGGTTTATTAATTATTTTACCACTTCGACCAGGTGAGAAACCTTGGCAACCATACCACGTACAGATGCGCTATCTTCCACTTCTTTGGTCTTTCCGATACGGCCCAAGCCCAACGCCTTCACAATTTTAACTTGTGATTCTGGACGACCGATAGTACTTTTAACTTGTTTTACAACTATTTTAGCCATAATTCAAACTCCTGTTTATCTTGTGCCCAGATTATTTGGCATCGTCTGCAACTTCTAATTTCTTGCCATCACGACCTGCGATGATTTCTGCAACTGTCTTGCCACGACGTGCCGCAACAGTTTTTGGCGAATTCATCTTAGCAAAAGCCAAGAAAGCAGCACGTATCATGTTGTTTGGATTATTTGAACCCTGTGATTTAACAACAACGTCCTGTACACCCAAGCATTCAAATACCGCACGCAATGCACCACCTGCAATAATACCAGTACCTGGAACAGCACTACGAACAACCAACTTGCTGGCGCCATATTTTGCTGCAATATCATGATGCAATGTACGACCTTCCTTCAGTGGTACACGAATCATCTTCGCTTTGGCCGCCTTGGTTGCCTTCTGCACCGCAGATTGCACTTCCAACGCCTTGCCCTTGCCAAAACCTACGCGACCTGCTTTATCCCCGACAACAACCAATGCCGAGAAAGACATATTGCGACCGCCCTTCACAGTCTTAGATACACGGTTAATAGATACTAACTTATCAACCAAGTTATCTGTCTGCAATTTTTTATCATCAAAACGTGCCATTATTATACTCCGTCTTATTCAAATTAAATTCTTACGCCACCTGCGCGGATTGCTTCGCACAATGCCTTAACACGACCGTGATAGCGGTAACCGCCACGATCAAAATAACAATTATCAGCAATTTTTGCAGCAACTACGCGTTCTGCAAAAGCCTTGCCGACCAATTCGGCACCTGCAACATTCCACCCTTTCCCTGCGAACGCCTTTTCTTTGGACGAAGCAGCACAAATTGTGTGTCCCTTGGTATCATCAATTGCTTGGATTTCAATATGACGACCAGAACGGAAAACCGACAAACGAATCTTGCCAGGATTTTTTCTTTTCAACGCACCACGGTTTGCCAGTGTGCGTCTTTCTTCAGAATTTAAATGTTTTAACATTTCTTTTTTCCTTTTTTTCAATCCCCGTAACAGCGGGAACTACTCATTTCAAGTTATTTTGTTTTCTTCTTTGAATCCTGCAACAACTTCTTTACTTTGTTTTTATTTGCAGAAATATACATTGAAACAGCGCCCCATCCCAACAATACAACCAGGCCAGTCCCAGATATAATACCCCCAGCAACCCTTACAAACACAGACGGTTCTACAGAATTCATTGATACAAAACCTTTATTTCTTTTTACCTTCCTTGCGACGAATGACTTCACCCTTATAGAAGATACCTTTACCCTTATATGGATCAACTTTACGAACTTTATGAATCTTGTCCGCAAACTGCCCAACCAGGCATTTATCTATACCTTTAACAGTAAATTCCGTTGGCGCGCCCCCCATTTCAACGGTCAAACCCGCTGGGATATCCATAATAACATCATGTGAATAACCCGCCACCAAAACCAACTGATTACCCTTAACAGATGCTTTATAACCAACACCCTTCATATACATTGGTTTTTCAAAGCCCTTTGACACACCCTCTACCGCATTGCGGATATTGCGTGCCATTGTTCCCCACATTGTACGTGAAGATTTTTCTTCTGCATCTTTTGGGTTAATAACAACCTGACCTTCTTCGATAACAATGTCTACCAAGCCAGCATTTTTTGTGTCCAATGGCAAACTCAGTTCACCCTTTGGCCCTTTAACAATCAAAGCGTTGTCCACAATCGCGACAGATACGCCTTCACTCAGTTTAACTGGATATTTTCCTGCACGTGACATAACTTAATCCTCGCTTTACTATTAGATAACTTTACACAACACTTCACCACCAACGTTCATCAAACGCGCTTTGTGGTCTGTCATAACACCATTTGGTGTTGATACAATTGCAATACCTAAGCCATTTAAAACCTTTGGCATTTTTGCACTGCCGGAATACACACGGCGTCCTGGTTTAGATACAACTGAAATTTCCTGGATTGCACCATTCCCGCCAACATACTTCAATTCAATAACCAAATTTGAACGATGTTCATCGATTGCATCGATACGGAAATCGGTAATAAAACCTTCATCTTTTAATACAGACAAAACAGCCTGACGCAGTTTGCTGTTTGGAACGACGATCACTTCCTTACCTGCATTTTGACCATTACGAATGCGGGTAACCATATCGCCGATTGGGTGTGATAATGACATCTTTTTTACTCCTTACATGTGCGGGGGCAAATCCCCCTGCACCGTTTATTCTACCAACTGCATTGTCCACAGTTGTGCTTGTTTTATTTTACCAGCTAGACTTACGTACACCTGGCAGTTTACCTTCACTGGCCATTGTACGCACCTGCTGACGGCACAGACCGAACAAACGTGAATAACCACGTGAACGCCCTGTCACACTGCAACGATTACGCAAACGTGTTGGGTTTGCATTACGTGGCAATTTTGCCAACTTTTTCATTGCATCAATTCTTTCTTCTGGTGTCGCATTAACAGACATTTTTGCCTTGATAGTTTCACGCTTTTTTGCATACTGCGCAACCAGCTTTTCACGTTTATGTTGTTTATTAATTAACGCTAATTTCGCCATTTTCTTTAACCTTTTTTAATTATTTCAAAACCAATGGCAAGCCGATTTTAGTCAGCAATGCACGTGCTTCATCATCTGTTTTCGCAGTTGTCGCGATAACAATATCCATACCACGAATGGCATCAATTTTATCAACTGAAATTTCTGGGAAAATCAAATGTTCTTTGATACCGAACGCATAGTTCCCACGACCATCAAACTTAGATTTTGATAACCCACGAAAATCCTTTACACGTGGCAACGCAACTGTAATCAGTTTATCCAAGAAATCATACATTCTTTTACCACGCAGTGTAACCTTAGTACCAATTTCCTGACCTTCACGCAGACGATATGTTGCGATTGATTTCTTTGCACGTGTCTTGATTGCTTTCTGTGCGGCAATTGCTGTCAAATCTGCCACCGCTGCATCCAACTTCTTTTTATCAGACACCGCTTCACCAACGCCCATATTCAAAACAATTTTTGTCAGTTTTGGAACTGCGAACGCATTCTTATAGCCAAATTCTTTAATCAATTCTGGCACAATTTCTTTTTCATAAATTTCACGCAATCTGCTTTGCATTTCTTTTTTCCTTTTGTTGTGTCCCCGTAACAGCGGGCAACAATTTACCTGTTATTAAATCTCAGCACCAGATTTTTTTGCAACGCGAACTTTCTTACCGTTTTCAACCTTGTAACCAACGCGTGTTGCTTTTTTTGTTTTTGGATCGACCAATGCAACATTGGAAACGTGAACCGGCGCTTCGCGATCAATGATATGACCTGGCTGTTCCTGTGTTGGTTTGATGTGCCACTTACGACGATTGACACCTTCGACAACAACACGTTCTTCTGCTGGGCGTGCTTCCAGTACTTTACCTTTGACGCCTTTGAATTTTCCCGAAATAACTACGACTTCGTCGCCTTTTTTAATTTTCATTTTATGACCTTCCATCTGTTATTTAGATTACTTCTGGTGCCAAAGACACGATTTTCTGAACATCGTATTTACGACGAACTTCACGGGCAATTGGT
>JAZROU010000053.1:0-9839 GCA_045648865.1 Candidatus Enterousia sp. | reverse complement strand
GCGCGTGAATACGCAAAACGATTTTTGGATATATTTGGTAATCGGTTTTATATGGAAATTCAGCGTCATGGACTGGAGGACGAGATTAAGACAGAACCGATTTTCTTGGGTGTGGCGCGCGAGCTTAATATACCAATTGTTGCGACGAATGATGTGTGTTTCGCGTCGGATAAAGATTATGAACCGGCCGATGCGTTGAGCTGTGTTTTAGGGCAAACCAAGGTTATTGACCCGGAACGCCCCAGAAAATCATCAGAACAATATTTTAAATCGTATGAAGAAATGTCGGAAATTTTCTCGGACCTGCCTGAGGCGATTGAAAATACTGTTTTGATTGCCCAACGCTGTGGTTTTATGGTGAATGTTCATGAAAAACCATTGTTGCCACGATTTGGTGATGATTTGGAAACAGAATGTCAAATGCTGCGTGACAATACGATGAACGGATTAAAGCGCAGATTGGAACAACATGGGATTACCGATACACAACCGTATTATGACCAGGCTGAATTTGAACTGGGGGTTATTATTGGGATGGGGTTCCCTGGGTATTTCTTGATTGTGGCAGATTATATCGATTGGTGCAGAAATAATGACGTCTTGACGGGGCCTGGGCGTGGTTCGGGTGCAGGGTCGATTGTGGCGTGGGCGCTGGGGATTACAAATGTAGATCCGTTGAAATATGGGTTGCTGTTTGAACGTTTTTTGAACCCAGATCGTATTTCTATGCCGGACTTTGACGTGGATTTTGAACCGACAGGTATTGAACGCGTGTTGGCCTATGTGTGTGATAAATATGGGCATGATTCCGTGTGTCGTATCATAACATTTGGATCGTTGCAGGCGCGTGGTGCAATTCGTGATATTGGGCGCGTGTATGGTATGCCCTATTCTAAGTCAGACAGACTGTCAAAGCTGATTCCCCAGGATGCCAAGACGTTGAAAGATGCGGTTGGAATGTCCGCAGAAATTCAAAATATTTTAAATAACGATGAAGATTTAAACAAGGTTGTGACCGTCGCAGAAGAATTAGAAGGCAGTCTGCGAAATCTGGGACAACATGCGTGCGGTGTCGTTATTGGTGACCGCCCAACAACCAAGATTGCGCCCGTATACCGTGATCCGGCCAACCCGTTGCCGTCGTGTCAATTTGATGGCAAGTATTTGGAAAAGTCGGGATTGATTAAGTTTGACTTTTTGGGGTTGGAAACGTTGGTCGTGCTGAAATATGCAACGCGATTGATTCAACAGACGCGCGGTATCAATATTGATTTAGATCAAATTCCGACGGATGATCCAAAAACTATGCATTTGTGGCAACAAGGCCTGACCGAAGGTATATTCCAATTTGATGCGCCATTTGTTCAGCAGACACTGCGCAAAATGCATCCAACCAATTTCTTGGAAATTTCTGCGTTGAATGCTCTGAATCGTCCAGGGCCAATCGCATTTATTCCGCAATTTATCGCACGTATGCATGGCGAAGAAGAAATTGAATATGTACACGAACGCGCAATCCCGATTTTAAAGGAAACATATGGTATTATTGTGTACCAGGAACAGGTTATGCAATTGGTGCGTGTGCTGGCGGGGTTTACGCGCGGACAATCGGACAACGTGCGCAAGGCCATGGGTAAAAAGATTATTGCCATGTTGGATGAATTAGAGGGGAAATTCTATGAAGGGTGCGAAAAAGAAGGTACCCTGGACCGTGCAACCGCCAAAGATTTGTGGGAAAAGTTCAAAGATTTTGCCAAGTATGCGTTTAACAAGTCGCATGCGATTGCGTATTCGATTGTCGCAAATCAATGCGCGTATCTAAAGGCTAATTATACGCCGGAATTTTTGGCGGCATCTATGTCCAGTAATTTGAATGATACGGATCAATTGGCGATATTCGTAGATGATGCCAAGGCGAATTTTGGTATTCAAATTGTTGCGCCAGATATTAATGAAAGCGAATCATTGTTTACGGTGCGCGATGGGAAAATTATCTATGGGTTGGCCGCGTTGAAGGGGGTTGGCACTGTTGCGACGGATGCGATTGTGGCGGAACGTAATGCAAATGGGAAATTTAAAAATTTGACTGATTTTGCAAAGCGGTGTGCCTCAATAATGAATAAACGAATATTAGAAGCGTTTGCAAAAACCGGGGTCCTGGATTCGCTGGAACCAAATCGGGCATTAATCTATATGAATGCAGATGCGATTTTGTCGTATGCAGCTAAATCCAAAGATGGCGCGAATATGTTGTCGCTGTTTGCAAATACCGTTGAAGATGACGTGTCCGAAGACAGATTGCATAAGAATTTGCCAAAAACAGAGCCCTGGACATTTGGACAGAAACTGGAAAATGAATTGTCTGCGTTGGGGTTCTATATTTCTGCACATCCGTTGGATCAGTATAAACATTTAATTGCGCGTGCAAATTTGGCAACCAGTGCGACTTTGGAATCGCTGGGTGACAGAAAGCCGGTACAAATTGCCGCAAATGTAAATTCATTCAGCCGCCGTCGTACCAAGACAGGCAAAGAAATGATAACAATCAATGCGTCAGACAGTGCGGGTAATATTGATGCGGTGGCGTTTGGTGATGCGGCAATCGAGTTTGCACAGACGCTGGCAAATGAAAGCGTTGTTTTAATTTCTGGCAAGACCTCTAATCGTGATGACAGGGTGTCAATATTTGTAGATTCTATTATTTCATTGAATCAATGGGTGGCTAAGATTGCCAAGAAAATTACACTGGATATTCGTGATGGTGCAGTGTTGCAGGATGTGAAAAAGGCGATTGTGGCCCTGCCCCGTGGATATACACGCGTAGAATTAATATTGCATGGTGCAGAAAAAACTGCGACGGTGGCGTTGCCGGGTGGCGTTGAATTGGGCGCGACAACGGTTGCAGATTTGGTTGCGTTGGGAATTAAGGTGGAGGTGGAATAAAGTTATGTCGACAATACAGAAACATATTCCGGTTTTGTTAGATGCGGTGTTGGATGCATTGGGTGATATTAATGGTAAAACGGTTGTTGATTGTACGTTTGGGGCGGGCGGATACAGTCGGGCGTTTTTGACGCGTGGGGCAAATGTTATCGCGTTTGATCGTGACCCAAATGTTGTGGCGGATGCACAGGCATTGGTGGCGGAATATGGTGCGCGATTTAGATTTGTGCCGTGTCCATTTTCCAATATTGCTGATTTAGAACAGTTGGTTGATGCGGTTGTGTTCGATTTGGGAATTTCGTCTATGCAAATTGATAATCCAGAGCGTGGATTTTCGTTCCGGGCAGATGCGCCACTGGATATGCGAATGGAACAAAATGGAATAACCGCATCACAATTGATTGAACAAATGTCGGTTTCAGAATTGGCCCATGTTTTGCAGAAATATGGCGATGTAAAAAAAGCAAATGTTTTGGCACGCGCTGTCAAGGCGGCCTGTCCCGAGACCACGTTTCAATTACGCGATTTGATTCATAATCCGCGTGATGTTGCACCGGTGTTCCAGGCATTGCGAATTGCGGTAAACGATGAAATGGGCGAAGTTGAACGGGCACTGGCCGCGGTGCCCGATTTATTGGTTCCTGGTGGGAAATGTATTTGTGTGACATTCCATTCACTGGAAGACAGAATTGTTAAGAATACATTTCGTTCGTGGACGGTTGCGCCGGGGGATCCGCGTATGCCTGTGGTAAAGGGGGCGCCGTTTGATTTGATTAAAACTGTATTGCCTGACGAGGCAGAGTTGCAAAATAATTCACGTGCGCGTTCGGCGCATATGCGTGGCGTAATAAAGAAGTGAGTGTAAAGCATGAAGCGGTCTGTAAAAAATATGGTTGAAAGTGTAGACAAGTCTAAAAAGATCAACCCAAAGGATTTGTCGGCGGATCAAGATTTGGCAATTGCACTGATTAATCTGGTCGCAATTGAAGATTTCGTGCCAGGCAGTGAGATTGGTCGCATGGTGGGTGCGGTTCGTGAAAAATTAATGGAGCCGATGCAGGCGAAAATAAAAGATGATAAGGCGGCGTGCAGTGTGGCGCGGATGGCGCTGGGGGAATTTGCACAGCAGATGAAAAATGCGGATGTGGCGTTGAAAAAAAATGATCGCCGCAATGCGTACAGCATGTATGACAAGGCGTACGAGGCATATGTTCTGTATTTGGCAACAATTTATGGAATCGAAGTGTAATTAAGTATTGATTCAGATACGGAAAAAATGATAAAATGCAGGAAAGAGAGAATTAAGTTGAGACATTTGTTTTATAATTTTATTCGATTTTATGCGCTGTTTGTGGCCGTGTTTTTTGCGTCTGATGTGTGTGCAGCCCAGATGCAAAATCCGCGCAGTGTGGTCGCGAACAGTGCGGCGTCACATCGTGCGACGGGAAATGTGGGGGTGCGTACCGATGTTGATGACAGCACAACCAGTGCGCGATCCGCAGCGCGCAAGAATGTTGCTGTGCGGTCGGCAACAACCCCGCGGTCGGCACGCAGTGCGGCAAATGTTTCTGCGAATGCTGTGGGGCGAAATGTGCGCAGTGTGACGCTGGAACGCACCGGGTTGAATAATTCACGTCGTGTGGGCGCGGTTTCAAATGCGGGGTTGGCGCGGTCGGCATCTGTGGCACGCGCAACGGCGGTATTTAATGATGTGTCGAAAATTGGTGGCGGCTATGTCAAATGTCGTGATGCATACGCAACATGCATGGATCAGTTTTGTGCAAATGCAAATGACAAGTATCGCAGATGTTATTGCAGCCCAAAGTTCATAGATTTTCGTAATACAGAAGATGCGTTGGATGAGGCAAAATTACTGTTGATGCGGTTCGAAGATGATAACCTGAATGCTGTTGATAAAACCGCGGCTGAGGTTGATGCAATGTATTCCGCAACAGTTGGCGAGGCGGCGATAAAAAATGATACCAGCGCGGCACAAAATATATTGAATGAAATTAGTGATTTGCTGTCTGGGAAAAAGAAGACAAATGACACTGCAAAAGAACTGGGGATTATATCGGTTGATTTTACTGCGGATGTTGATGACATTTGGGGTGGTGATGGGACGTCAATATTTGATACTGGAACGGGTGTCGATTTGACGTCATTAGAAGGTCAGGATTTGTTTAATGCATCAAATAAACAGTGTCTGCAATTAATCGCGGAACAGTGCGAAAATGATGCGACGTTGAATATGGCAACCAGTGCATATGGTATTATGATTGCCCAGGATTGCAATGCGTATGAAAAGAATTTAAATTCAAAACGCGAAGGGGTTATGCAGACTGTGCGCCAGGCGGAAAAGATTTTACGCGAAGCGCGTCTGGAAGAATATCGTGCGCATAATTCCGCAGATGTTAATGAATGTATAACTAAAGTGAAGACCGCATTGACGGCGGATGTTGCATGTGGTGCAAATTATAAACGTTGTTTGGATTATACTGGGAAATATGTAAATGGAACCACGGGCGAAGTTATGTATGACCCATCGTTGTTTAAGTTGACAGAACAGATTGTTCTGACAGGTGGGGTAGATGTTGTGGCAGACAATCCGAATTTTGATAAATTTTTGGACGAGAAAAAGAAGTTTGCAACAACGGCATTAGGGACCTGCAGGGATATTGCAGATACTGTTTGGTCTGAATTCAAGCGTAGCGCGATAATTGAAATTGCGCAGGCACAAGCAGGTTTGATAGAAGAAACAAAAATGTCGTGCGTCAGCACGATTGCCGAATGCTATGATAAGCAAACAAATGCATTGAAAAATGCGGATAAAAAAACGGCAAATGTGGCGGGGGCTTTGTCGGTGTATGCTGCAAAATCTATGTGTGAAGAACGTGTGACGCGTTGTGCGGCGTTGTATGATGGTGCCCAGTGTAAATTTGATTCCCAGACAGGCAAATTAACGTCACGGTGCGGGTTGACGGCATTGCTGGAATTTGTTGATACTGTGGATGATGCACGTATTGCAGATGGATGTATCGTTGCGATTGATAACTATGTACGGGATTTGTGTACACCAGATGCGGGGGATAAGGGGTACCCGTGGAAGTGCAGAAACAAAATGCTTGGCGCGATAACAGATACGGCGGATGTTAATTCGTCAGCGTCACTTGCGGCAAATGTAAAGTATTATGCGGTTGAAAATTGCAGCGATCCGACAAAAGAAAAAAGTTATGATTTGTTGCCTTTGCAGATCAGGACACAGGTTGAACGGAAGATTGCAGATGTAGCCGAGCAGTTAGAATATCAGCTGTACGAAACGTGCGAGAGTTTGGATGGAGTGTGGGCGGCAACAAGAGCAGACAATGAAAATTTATTGACCGTATTTTATTCCACTGTTTTTGGTGGGCGAAGTGATGGAGGAACGGTATCTAGTGGCGTGTGTTTGGAAAATACAGTTCGTACACAGTGCCTGGGGTATAATGATCCGGAACGTGATAGAGTAGCGACATATGATGCCGCCAGGGATGAGTGTGTTTTCACAGAAGAATGGTATGAATCGCGTTGTGAATTGCTTGGGAATGGCTATTTAGAGAATGGCATTTGTTATGTAATACCAGAATAACGTAGGGGAAAGATAGATATGAAATATAAAAGTTTGTTCTTTTCAGTTTTTTGTTCCGTTCTGGTAAGTGAGGCAATGGCGGTAAAACTTGTGTCTGATCCACTGAGAACAGAATGGATGGAGACGGTAAAAGATAATTCGCTGGGTGATATGTCGAGTGCTGGCGATTTTATTTTGTACGGTGCAGTTGGAATGTCTGGTGGACATGGCACGTATGGTGACGAGTACGCAATAGTTTCTGTTGTCGCAAAACAGATAGTTCCACATGGGGGATATTTTTGTCCGCAACAGATTCAGTGCGCAAATAAAAATTGTCATAGAAAATCTTGGACGTTGTATTTTAAACCCGATGGTTATTCGGAAGACAAGTGTGCATGGTTCTGTGAGGCGGGCTATTCAGGTACAAATTGTGCACCGATTTCTACAATTGTTGGTGGTATGGATAGGCAGACGAATGTGTCTGGACTGTATAGTGGTTTGGGGCTGAAAACCAGTGGTAAGCATAAGGAGGGAACGGAAAACTCTATTTATGCATTGGATACTTTTTATCTGGATAAAGATACAAGTAAAGATACAATTGGTGACTATGATGAAGTGGATGTTTTGTTAGGTGTTGTTGAATTTAAAGAGCATGGTGTCATTGCGGGGCCTGTTTCGGTTCGTTGCCACACTGATAAGGCCTGTCAAAATCATTCGTATGTGTATGAGGTAGCCCAGTATTCCAAATCAAAAGGTAAGTTATTATGTGCCGAGGGATATATATCAGATTCATCCGGTACAGACTGCGTTAAATTGACCCAAGATACGCTAAATTTATATACTGCGGGGGGATCGGATAAAGGAATGTGTTCTGGTTGGTCTGAAAGTGGCTATGATAGCAATGTTCATTCAATTGATGCAAGCGGTGATTGTGTTAAGTTTCTGTGTAAAGATAGACACAAGGCTTTTCCGGGTGCTGGAAATTTTGAATGTGTGGATTGTGCTGCCAGTATTCGGGGGGGGCAAGATCCAAAAACCGGTTTGTGTGTACAGTGTAGTCAGGTGGGACAATATTTTGATGTCGAAACTTCAACGTGTGAAAAAGCACTTGGGTTTAGTAAGACGGATTTGCAGTATGGTCAAGGCAAGACCAAAAACAGCAATCCAAATGTAGGGAACCAATGCTGGACTAAAAGTGATACTGATTCATATAGAAATTGTGTAATTGGCCCTGATCCGTCTGGGAATTGAATATCAGTCCTGTATAAAACAAAAAACCGCCGAATGGCGGGTTTTTAGTGGGGCGTACACAGATATATAAAAGTTTGTTTTTAAGGAATTAAGAACTTTTGTCATTCCCGTGCAGGCGCGAATAAGGTCTAAGAAACATTGAAAAATGCTTAATTTTTTTTTAAATTTGTCCCTGCGGGGCAATGGATTCCCGCCCCGGGCCCCGCGCAATCGAATGTTTGCGTGGGTGGAACCAAGCGGGGATGACGATGAGTGTGTGGGAATAGTGGTGCGAATGTGGAATAAAAAACGCCCCAGATGGGGCGTTTTGTTGTTTTATTTGCCTTTATCGGGCAGATGCCTGTTTGAACAATTCGTCAGCCTTGACCTTTTTTTCTTTGGTCTTGACGTGTGTTAACATTGCGTCCAGGGCCTTGCGTTCAAATAACATGCCGCGTAACATAGCCAGGGCATTTTGATTCTTGTTATAGAATTCAAAAACCTGTTTTGGGTCTGGATAGCGTGCCGCTTCGGCCCAAATTGCCTGTTGCAGGTCTTCGCGGGATACTTCAACCTGATTCTGGGTGCCCCACTCTGCCAGGATTAAGCCCAGTTTAACGCGACGTTCTGCGTCTTTGCGTTCTTGTTTTTCATCCCATTTGTGGTCGCATTTTTTATCGTGGCAATGGGCGTGCGAACGTTCGAATTCGTTTTTAGCCATTTCCAGTTCCTGGGATACCAGTGTTTCAGGCAGTTCCAGTTTTACTTTATCTGCCAATGTATCCAGTAATTCGTCACGCATTTCGCGTTGCGCGGCATCGTTGTATTGTTCTGTCAGGATGTTGCGAATGTGCGTTTTTAATGCATCCAGGGATTCCTGGCCGACCTGTTTAGCCAATTCGTCGTTTAATTCTGGCAAGATGTGTTTGCGAATTTCGTGAATTTCAACCGCAAAGCGTGCATCGGCCCCTGCCAGGTTCGCAGCGTGATAATCCGATGGGAATTTAACGTTAACGTCAAATTTGTCACCAATTTTGTGGCCGATAATTTGGTCTTCGAACCCAGGTATAAATGCCCCAGACCCCAAAATCAGATGATGTTTTTTTGCTGCGCCACCTTCGAATGCGGTGTCGCCGATAAATCCAGTAAAGTCGATAACCGCGACGTCACCATCGGCGGCCTGGTATTTTTCATCCTGTTTTTCTGCGACGCTGCGCGATTTGCGGATGTTTTCCAATGCTGTGTCGACTTCTTTTTCGTCCAAATCTGCTGTTTTCTTGGTGACGGTGAATTTTTCCAGATCAATTGCAGGCAGTGTTGGCAAAATATCAAATTCCAGTGAATATTCTGCGTCTTTGCCGATTTCCCAGCCCGCCAAATCTGCACGGGGTGCGCCAGCCAGACGGATTTTTTTGTCTGCGATATAATTATTTAAGTCCGTATTCATTAATTTATCAATTGCTTCGCCGTATGCAGATGCATTGTATTTCTGGCGCAGGATTGATAATGGAATTTTGCCGGCACGGAATCCAGGCATTTTTGCCTTTTTCCCATGTTCCAGCAAGATTTCATCGGCCGCCGACTGTAAATCAGCCGCAGATAGTTTTCCCGATACGGAATAGTGTAAATCTTTGATTTTCTCTTTTGTAAACATGAATTTCCCCTATTAAAGTAGAATTGCCGTGTGATTATACACGCTTTTTCGATGAAAGCAATAACAAAATCCCTTGGGGGCTAGCTAAAAATAAATAATGCAGTTATATAGCACGGGGCGTTTTTGTGTTTTGCCCTGCCCCCCCATGATGATGTATTTGTTGGGGGCGTCGGGTGATGGTGTTGCGTGTCCGAATCGTCGTCAAAAAATTTTTTTTTGTGATATGGGGATTTTTTGCTTGTGCAATACCGCTGGTTTTTTCTAAGATGTAGGTGTAAGAGAAAAAGAAAGTGAGAAGAATGTCAAGATTTCTGCGCCTTTGCGCGTTTTTATCCGTAGTGTTTTTTTCAACCAATGTGTTTGCGGCGGGGTATGTGTGTTCACCGTTACAAAAATATACGTCATGTA
>JAZROU010000052.1:0-11740 GCA_045648865.1 Candidatus Enterousia sp. | reverse complement strand
ACATTGGTGCCCCAGATTGGTCAGGATTATAAAAAAGTTTCTGATATAGAACTGTCGCCAGATGCATTAATAAAAAATACGATGAAATAACGTGTGTATAGGGCGAAAGGAATTTTCGCCCTTTGTATTGAATTTTTTTCTGTGTAAACTATATATATCAATACCATGGCAGGAATAATTAAAATTCGCGGTGCGCGCGAAAATAATCTTAAAAATATTGATTTGGACATACCAAAAAATAAACTGGTGGTCTTTACGGGTGTATCTGGGTCTGGGAAATCATCGCTGGCATTTAATACCATTTATGCCGAAGGCCAGCGCAGATATGTTGAATCGTTGTCCAGTTATGCGCGTCAATTTTTAGATATGCAGAAAAAGCCTGAAGTGGATCTGATAGAAGGATTGGCACCCGCAATTTCTATTGAGCAAAAAACAACATCAAAAAATCCGCGGTCTACAGTTGGAACAGTGACCGAAATTTATGATTATTTGCGATTGTTGTGGGCGCGAATTGGCGTGCCGCATTCACCGGTGACTGGAAAACCGATTAAGTCGCAATCAGTCGCGGAAATGGTTGATTGGACAATGAAAATCCCCGCGGGAGTCAAGATTTTTATTATGGCACCATTAGTTCGCGAGCGTAAGGGCGAATACCGCAAGGAATTAGCGTTCTTGGTCAAACAGGGTTACCAACGTGCAATTATAGATGGTGAATTGGTTGATTTGTCGGCTGTTGGGACATTGGATAAAAATAAAAAGCATAATATTTTTGTAATCGTTGATCGGTTGCAAATGCCACCAGACGATTTGGATGTAGATGAATTTCGTTCGCGTTTGTATTCTTCGTTCGAAGGGGCATTGCGTTTGGTGCCGGGTTCGGTATTGGTGCGTCGATTGGATACAAATGAAGATATTTTGTATTCGCAAAGCTATGCTTGTCCGGTCAGTGGGTTTACTGTGCCGAAAATAGAACCGCGCTTGTTTTCATTTAATGCGCCAATGGGTGCGTGTCAGAATTGTGATGGACTGGGGGTTCAGTTGAATATGTCACCTGATTTGGTTGTGCCTGATCCATCGAAGTCAATTCTGGGTGGGGCAATTGCGCCATGGTCGCGTGGTGGAATGTTAAGTCAATTTGAACATTTGTTGGATGCATTGCATAAAAAATTCAAGATACCTATGTCTAAGCCGTGGCATACGCTGACCCAGGAACAAAAAGATCTGATTTTATATGGCAGTGGGGATGAACCAATTAAAATAAACTGGAATGGGTTTGTATATGAAAAACCATACGAAGGTGTTATCCCAAATATAGAGCGGCGTTGGCGCGAATCTGATTCTGAGGCAATGCGGACGGAATTAGCAAAGTATCAATCTGAAAAGCCGTGTCCGGTATGTCATGGGAAACGATTGAATATTCATGCATTGTGTGTGCGTATAAATGATGCAGATATTATGGATGTTTGTGATATGTCTGTGGATGACAGTTTGCAGTGGTTCCGTGATTTGCCAAATCATTTGTCGCAAAAAGATAATGATATCGCGCGAATCGTTTTACGCGAAATCACAGACAGACTATATTTCTTGCAGAATGTTGGGTTGGGGTATTTGACGTTGTCACGTATGGCGGGGACTTTGTCAGGGGGTGAAGCCCAGCGTATTCGTCTGGCGTCACAAATTGGCAGTGGGCTGTCTGGGGTTTTGTATGTTTTAGATGAGCCGTCTATTGGTTTGCATCAGGCGGATAACGATAAGTTGCTGGAAACGCTGAAGATGTTGCGTGACAAGGATAATACGGTTATTGTTGTTGAACATGATGAAGATGCAATGCGTGTGGCTGATTACTTGGTGGATATTGGACGTGGGGCAGGTATAAATGGTGGAAATGTTATTGCGCACGGAACGCCCGCACAGGTAATAAAGAATAAAAATTCAATTACAGGACAATACTTGTCTGGGGTTCGTAAAATCGAAGTGCCCAAAAAACGTCGTGCCGGTAATGGAAAATCGATTGTTGTGTCGGGGGCGCGTGGAAATAATCTGAAAAATGTGACGGTTGAATTTCCATTGGGTAAATTTATAGCATTGACGGGTGTGTCAGGGTCTGGCAAATCGACACTGTTGTTAAATACGCTGTATCCAGCATTGATGCGGGCACTCTATAATTCAAAAATAGAGACCGGTGCGCACGACATTATTCGTGGTATGGAAAATATAGACAAGGTTGTAGATATAGACCAGTCGCCAATTGGACGCAGCCCGCGCAGCAATCCGGCGACGTATACGGGTGTGTTTGGCGATATACGTGATTTCTTTGCGGGCCTGCCAGAGGCAAAGGCACGTGGGTATGGACCGGGACGGTTTTCGTTTAATGTCAAGGGTGGACGTTGCGAGGCATGTCAGGGTGACGGACAGATTAAGATTGAAATGAACTTCTTGGCCGATGTCTATGTGGAATGCGATTGCTGTCATGGTTCGCGATATAATGAAGAAACGTTGGCGGTTAAGTACAAGGGAAAGTCAATTGCAGATGTCCTGAATATGACTGTGGAAGAGGCGTACAGGTTTTTTGTAAATGTGCCGAAAATTGCCAGAAAATTGGAACTGCTGAAGCGTGTGGGACTGGATTATATCAAATTGGGACAAAGTTCGTTGGATTTGTCTGGGGGCGAGGCCCAGCGTATCAAATTGTCCAAAGAACTGGCAGCACGCAGTACAGGTGAAACAATTTATATCTTGGATGAGCCAACAACAGGTTTGCATTTTGAAGATATAAAAATGCTGTTATCAGTTTTGCATGAATTAGTCGAACAGGGCAATACGGTTATTGTTATCGAACATAATTTGGAAGTGATTAAAACTGCGGATTGGATTATAGATCTGGGGCCAACAGGTGGTGCAGGTGGCGGTCAGGTCATTGCAACCGGTACGCCAGAACAGGTGGCAGATGTTGCCGCGTCGCAGACAGGAAAATATTTGCAACGCTATCTGGACAAACCGTCAAAAAATAGTAAAATAAAAGCGAAAAAGGAGTAGTTATGTTTGGATTTGGTAAAAAGAAAGAAAAGGCACAGGTTAATAATATCACTGATGCAGATATCAAGGCGGCAGAAAAGGATTTAGGCGTAGATAAAATGCCTGCCGGGATGAAAGAGACCGCCCAACGAATGATGAGTGGCGAATTCGATATGAATGATATGTTGGCCCAGTTGAAACAGATTAAAAAGATGAGCAATTTTAGTGGACTGTTGAAAATGGTTCCGGGGATGAGTGGTGCTGTGTCCGCAATGAAAGAAAAAATCAAAGATGGCAGCGTTGATGCCCAGATTAAGATTTTAGAGGCAATGACCCCTGCAGAACGTGCAGAACCAGAAAAGGTGTTCGCCAATGCCAAGGCGCGTATTGCCCAAACGGCAGGCTGTACAGTACGTGACGTTGAACATATTATAAAGCAATACACCAAGATGAAACAGCAGATGGCCATGATTCAGCGTATGGGCGGAATGGAGGCCGTAATGCAAAAAATGCAACAGCAGGGTGGTATTCCAGGCGCAAAACCACAGGTTGGTTAATTTTAGGTAGATGGATATGGGCGTTATAGAAAAAATTGTGTCTGTAAAGACCGAGATGAAGCCATTGTTTTTCAGTGATACAGAATTAGTGCGGTTTTACACTGTAAAAACTGATGGCGCGCCAGGACACAATCAATATCATTTGTCTGAATATCGATTTGATGGGGTGCCACAGCCGGGACGCTATATGAAATATGTTGCAGATGCGGCGGCGCTGAACAGTACGTTCGGTGTTTATTGGCGGATTCAAAAAGAAAGATAATGAAAATAATAAATAAAAAGATTGCAGGTAAGAAATCTTCGGTTGCGTGGCTGCAACGCCAGGCGGCCGATCCGTATGTTGCACGTGCACAAAAAGACGGATATCGGGCACGTGCGGCATATAAATTGATTGAAATGAACGAAAGGTTCAAGTTTTTGCGTAACGGTCAGGTTGTCGTGGATTTAGGGGCGGCGCCGGGGTCTTGGTCGCAGTATATCGCGCGCACATACCCAAAATCACGTGTCTTTGCGATGGATTTATTGGAAATTTCACCAATCGTTGGGGTTGAAACGTACCAGGGTGATTTTACAAGTGATGATGCGTTGCAATGGCTGGAAGAAAAATTGGGGTTGCCGTCTGACGAGGTGGGGGGCGGTACAGCAGATGTAATTGTGTCTGATATGGCGCCAAATACGGTTGGACACAAAAAAACAGACCATATTCGACAGATGGTTTTGTTGGAATATGCACTGGATTTTGCGCTGCGTGCATTAAAGCCAGGTGGGACATTCGTTTGTAAATCATTTACAGGCGGCACAACCCAGGATTTGTTAAAGCAAATTAAGGGGCATTTTGAATCTGTACACCATATAAAACCGCCGTCTTCGCGTAAAGATAGTGTTGAGATGTTTATTGTTGCAATGGGGTTTCGTGGATAAAACAACCGCCGTTTCGGCGGTTTTTTTAGTTTTTTAAACGTTCGGCGGCGGTGCGGGCCAATGTGTCAACGCGTTCGTTCATTTCGTCGCCGTTGTGTCCGCGAACCCAAAACCAATGAATTTTTTTTGTGGCAACCAATTCGTCTAATTTTTGCCACAGGTCTTGGTTCTTGACAGGTTTCTTTGTTGATGTGCGCCAATTATTTTTTTTCCAGTTTTTTATCCATACTTGTACGCCATTTTTTACGTATTGGCTGTCCGTGTGGATTTCCAGTTCGTCGTGTCGGCGTGCGGCAGTCAGTGCGCATATTACCGCCATCAATTCCATGCGATTGTTTGTTGTGTTTTTTTCGCCGCCATTGCGTTCTGCAATATGTGTGCCATCGGTTGCGACAAAGCCCCAGCCCCCTGGGCCTGGATTGCCTAAGCACGAACCGTCAGTCCAAATTTTTAACATTTTATGTTTGCCCTTTTTATGATATAATATCATACATGAACTATAATTCCAAAGATTTAAAAGAAATGGCAAATGCTGTTCGTGCGTGGGCGTTGTATGCAATACGTGCCGCAGGCAGTGGACATGTCGGAATCGTGCTGGGGGCAGCAGATATTATTACTGTTATTTATGCAAATTTTTTGCGCCGTGGGCGTGATCGATTCGTTATGTCGGCCGGTCATGGCAGTGCGCTGTTATATTCTGTGCTGAAATTGTCGGGGTATAATGTTGGGGATATGGAATCGTTCAGAAAGATTGGTGGGCTGCCAGGACATCCGGAATATGGAATTGATGGGGTTGATGCAACAACGGGACCATTGGGGCAGGGGGTCGCAAACGCGGTGGGTATGGCGATGGCGGCAAAAATAAAAAAATCAGATACGTATGTGTATTGTTTGTGTTCTGATGGGGATTTGATGGAAGGTGTCGCCCAAGAATCAATTGCGTTGGCTGGGCGGTATAGATTGAATAATCTGGTGCTGATGTGGGATGATAATGGTGTTAGTATTGATGGCGCAGCACAGACCGATATTGATGTTTGTTCGCGTATGACAGCGGCCGGGTGGCGGGTTATTAGTGTTGATGGACACGATTTTGTGCGGATTGGACGGGCAATAGAAAACGCAAAGAAATCGGATGTGCCTGTGTTTATTCAATGTAAAACAGAAATTGGACGCGGATCGTCTGTTGCAGGGACAAGCAAGGCCCATGGTTTCGGTGTGTCTGATTCTGAATTAGGGCATTTGGTGCAGGAATTGATGTCGCCGATCGGGGACCAATTGTGGCGCAATGTTGCAATGGAACAGGTGGCGGTGGTCGCGGGGGACGTTGAGTATACTTTGCCACATGCCGTTTTGTCGGATGTGCCGGAAAATGTGTCGACGCGTGAATTGTCGGGTATGTATCTGAATGCGCTGTTACAGGCAGGGGCAGATATTGTTGGGGGCAGTGCAGACCTGGGGGGCAGTACAAATGTTCGTGTGTCTGCGTCGCGTGATATTGTGGCCGGTGATTTTACGGGTAATTATATAAACTTTGGTGTGCGCGAAGGTGCGATGGCGGCGATATTAAATGGTATGGCGTTGTCTGGGGCGCGCGTGTTTGGTTCGACGTTTCTGGTGTTCAGTGATTATATGCGGCCCGCAATGCGGTTGAGTGCGTTGATGGGTCTGCCTGTGGTTTATGTTTTGACGCATGATAGTATTGCAGTTGGCGAAGATGGTCCGACACATCAGCCGATTGAACAATTACCATCGTTGCGAATGATTCCGAATATGAATGTTTTTCGTCCGTGCAATGGATCAGAGATTATATATTCGTGGCGACGTGCGCTGACGGAAAAAACGTGTCCGTCCTGTATTGTGTTGTCCCGTCAAAGGGTACGGCAAATTTCGACGCCGTTGGGGGCGGATTTGTCGTGTGGCGCATATGTCATAAGGGGGGCAAAAACATCGCGTGTGCGCGTGACAATTTTGGCAACAGGGACAGAGGTGCCATTGGCAATTGCGGTTGCGGATCGCTTAGGGGATTGGGTTCAGGTGGTTTCGGTGCTGTCAGTTTCTGATTTTCGTAAACAGTCGTCGGAATACAAGCGACAGTTATTGTGTGGGTTTGTTGTCGCGATTGAGGCCGCCGCTACTGCGCCATGGTTTGAATTTGCGGATGCGGTTGTTGGGATTGATCGGTTTGGTGTGTCGGGGCCGGGCGCGTGCGTTTATTCTGAAATGGGGTTTGATGCGGATATAATTGCAAATGATATCAAAGACAAGATTAGATAGCTGATGTCGGAATATGTTTTTACATTGTCGTCGGGTGAAGAAATTCCAGTAATTATTACAACGCGTCGTGGATTGCGAAATATTACGTTGCGCCCAAAGATTATGCCCAGACGTGAAATTCATATTTCAAAACCGTGGCTGGTGTCGGAAAATTCTGCAATTAAATTTCTGGTTTCGAAACAAAAGTGGGTTCAGTGTGTGTTTCAAAAATGCCCGGCCAAGGTTCGCTTGGTGCCGGGTGATAGTATCGAATTTTTAGGAAAGATGCTTGAATTGCGACATGATTCGACAATGCGTTCGAATAAATTAATTGGTGATGTTTTGTGTGTCGGTGGTGATTTGTCTATGTTTGAACGGCGTGTTCGTGATTTTATCAAGGCGGAATTTTTGGTTGAATTAAAAAAAATAATACGCGCAACCCCGCATGAGTTTTGGCCGAAACGGATTGCTTTGCGCGATACCACCAGTCGATGGGGCAGCTGTTCGTCAACGGGAACTATGTCTTTTTCGTGGCGTATGGCGTTCGCGCCAGCGGATGTTATGCGATATGTCGTTATGCATGAATTGGCGCATGTGCGTCATATGGACCATTCGCCAGAATTCTGGGCGACAGTGCGTGATTTATATGGCCCAGGGGTCGAACGGGCAAAGCGTTGGCTGAAACAGAATGGCGGGCAACTGCACAAATATTTTTGATTTTTTATGAAAACGTACCTGTGGTAATGGCGTGTGGGGTGCGGTATAATGTGTATGTTCTTTCCTGGGGGCGCGAAAATCGCCGGTCGCAGATGTTAAAAGCAAGAAAATCTTTTCTTTCGTCATTTGTGTGCTTGGTTGGTGGTTGCGCCCCACCTGAAATTGTTATTTATACTTGAAAAAAATAAAATTTGTCCTAAGATTAGCATTAAATGTTAAGTCAAAATATATTTTTTGCAATCTGTCATCACGCCCGTGCGGGCGAATATTAGCGTATTGTCTTTTTATATGATATAATGTGCACGTAATGTGCGTAAAGTTTTTCCATTAAAAAATAGGATGAAAAAATGGATTTAAAACCAACAAAACCATTATCTGGTTTTATAGAATTATTACCGGCTGAACAGCGCTGCTTTGATTTTTGTGCGGCGCGTATGTTGAATGTGTTGAAAATGTCTGGGTTCAATCAGCTGGATTTGCCGGCAATTGAACGGGCCGAGGTTTTGACAGACAAAGATAATTGGGATGAAATTGAAACCCAGATGTTCTTGTTTCAAAAGGGCGATACAAAAATGGGGCTGCGTTATGATGGTACGGTCGGATTGTCACGATATGTTGCGGGGCATCTGAATGATTTGGTGTTCCCGTTCCGTGCCAGCCAGTTTTCAAAACGGTATCGTGGCGAACGTGCCCAGCGTGGTCGGTATCGCGAATTTTATCAGATGGATATGGATATAATGGGTGTTAATTCGCTGTCTGTGAATTATGATGCGGAAATTATTTCTGTGATTCAGCGTGCGTTGAATTCTGTGTCTGATTTTATTGGCGAAAACGCGGTGCGTGTCGGATCACGGCCATTTTGGGACGCGTTGTTTGATTATTTGGAAATGTCAGATGCGCAGAAAAAAGATGTGTTCGTTTTGATTGATAAGAAAGATAAAATGGGCGACGCGGACTTTGCCGAAGGGTTACGCGATACGTTGGTCGACGTAAATAAGGAAAATCAAATTAAGTCTGTGTTTACAAATGGGTATTCGGAATTCTTGAACAAATCTGACAGGTTGGATGCAGCCGTTTCAGAGTTAAACGATTTTATGAAAACGTTAGAATTGTTTGGTGTAAAAAATGCCGAAATTGATTTGTCGATTACACGTGGGTTGGCGTACTATACCGGATTGGTCTTTGAGTTTAAATTGTTAAAGCATCCAGAGTTGGGGACGGCGGCCGGTGGCGGTCGATATGCGGATCTGGCGGGCAAATTCAGCAAGACCCGGATAATTGGTGTTGGTGCGGCGATTGGTTTTTCGCGTATATTTGTTGCGCTGATGGAATCGGGGGCGATTGATTTGTCGCGATTTGAATCATCGGTTGATGTTTCTGTACTGTGTATGGGGGTGGATAATTTAGGCTATGCGGTGTCTGTTTTGAATGCGTTGCGTGACGAAAATATTGCGTCGGTTGCGTATTTGGACGCCGGAAAAAAGTTTAAAAATCAAATTGAGTACGCTGATAAAATCAAGGCTAAATACAGCATGATTGTTGGCGAAGATGAAGTAAAAAATCAAGTTGTTGCATTAAAAGACATGACATCAGGGGAACAGCAGAGTCTGTCGCTTGCGGATGCAATAAAATTTATGCGGGGTGAATAATTATGATAGTGGAACAGAAGTTGAGAGATATTCAAATGCGTGCATCTGAAATCGAGACGCAGATGAATTCGGGTGCGGTTTCGGGCGACGAGTTGACTAAGCTGTCCAAAGAATATTCTCGACTGAATGAAATTTTACCGTTGATTGCAGAATATTTTCAGACGGTTGTTGGTATCAAAGATGCAGAAGAGATGGTGGGGGATGCAGAATTGCGCGATATTGCGAATGAACAGCTGCACGAATTGAATCATCGTTTGCCGGAAATCGAAAAAAGCCTGCAGATTGCGCTGTTGCCACGTGATGCGGCCGATGATAACAGTGTGATTATGGAAATTCGCGCGGGTGTTGGTGGCGAGGAATCTGCATTATTTGCAGGGGACTTGTACAATCAGTACAAATCGTATGCGTTGCGCCAGGGGTGGAAGGTAGAGGTTATCGAGGAAAATGCAACGTCCCTGCGCGGGTATAAAGAAATTGTATTTAAAATTGATGGCGCGGGTGCGTATGGTCGTATGAAGTTTGAATCTGGGATTCATCGTGTTCAGCGTGTGCCTGAAACCGAGGCGGGTGGGCGTATTCATACCAGTGCGGCATCCGTTGCCGTTATGCCCGAAGCCAAGGATATCGACGTTGTGATTGAAGACAAAGATATTCGTATTGATATTTTCCGTGCGTCGGGGGCCGGCGGTCAACACGTTAATAAGACAGACAGTGCGATACGTATTACGCACTTTCCAACCGGGATTGTTGTGACGTGCCAGAATGAGCGTTCGCAATTGCAAAATAAAACGGCGGCGATGGCGGTGTTGCGTTCAAAACTGTATGAAAAACAACGTATGGAACAGGAAAGTGCCAGCAATGCTTCACGTAAATCCATGGTTGGTTCGGGTGATCGCAGTGAAAAAATTCGTACCTATAATTTCCCAGAACAGCGTGTGACCGATCATCGTATTAAGCTGACCTTGTATAAGCTGGATGATATTTTGGCCGGTGGGGTGGGGCTGGATGAGATGATTGATGCGCTGATTACGGCGGATCAATTGGAACAATTGGCGAATATGGAGTAGTTTTTTGTGGTGTAAAAAAACATCCTGTGTTTGCAGGATGTTTTTTTGTTTTGATTATTTTGCAACGACTACCATTGCGGTGCGCAGAACTGTGTCACCGAACATGTAACCAGTCTGCATTTCTTCGACAATGCTGTTGGTAGGTTTGTCGGCGCATTCAATGACCTGGATGGCATTGTGAAACATTGGATTCAATTGTTCGCCAACGGATTCTATTTTTGTAATTCCTATTTGTGCGAATGCAGATTCTAGTGCGCGTGCCATTGATTGGATGCCGGCGTCATCAGGCGTGTGCTTTAATGCGGCATCAACCGCATCCATAACAGGCAGTATTTTTTCAGCCACCGACATGGCACGCGTGCGTGCGCGTGATTCTGCGTCCAGCGCAGCGCGACGGCGTGTGTTTTCCAGTTCGGCCGCCATGCGCAGGTATTTGTCATTCATTTCGGTCAGTTGGGCGGCCAGTTTTTCGATTTCTGGATTCGTTTTATCGGCGTTTGTGTCGGTGGTCGGTGTGTCGTCCACAGATACGGATTCTATTTTTACTTCTTTATCTTTGTTCATAATATGTGTTCCATTTTTTTTGTATCATATATTTATTTTACGCTGGTTATTATAGGTATAAAATCGTCGCTTTTCAAGGATGCGCCCCCGACTAATACGCCATCTACGTTCGAGATGGACATAATTTCAGCGGCATTGCTGCCTTTGACCGATGCGCCGTACAAAATTGGTGTGCCAGCCAGGCCCATGTCAGCCAATGTGTTGGCAATTAATGTATGGGCGCTTGCGATTTCTTCGCGTGTTGGGGTTAGACCGGCGCCAATGGCCCAGCGTGGTTCGTACGCAATAACAACATTTGTGGCAAGTTCCGAAGGAATGCATTCGCGGATACCCGTTTCAATTATTTCCATTGTGCGGCCTGCCTGTTTTTCGATCATTGTTTCACCAACGCATATGATTGGAATCAGTCCATTGTTTAATGCCTGGGTTGCTTTCTGATGAACGGTTTTATTTGTGTCGCCCAAGTATTCGCGGCATTCGCTGTGGCCGACAATAGTGTATTTTGCGCCTGTGTCGGCAACCATTTTTGCGGAGATTTGGCCCGTGTATGCGCCATGATCGTGGCAGCTGACGTCCTGGGCGCCAATAGACGTATTTGTTGTACCGTGGCGCAGCATTGTGTATGGAACACATAAAATAATGGCGTTATTTGTGTCGACGCGTTCCAGTGCGTCCAACATTACGTCTAAATCGGCACGTGTGCCGTTCATTTTCCAGTTGCCAGCAATAATTTTCATTGAAATTTCCCCTTTTTTGATTGCATTTTATTATATCGTTTTGCTATGGTATCGCAAAAGGGGAATAAATGCTAGAATATTTAAGAAATGCTTCGGAAAAACCGGTTGCCAAAATTTTAATTGGAATTTTGGCGTTTTCGTTCGTTGGTTGGGGTGTCGCAGAATGGATTTTCGGCAGTGCGGCCAATGATAATACTTTGGTTCGTGTTGGGAATACAGAAATTTCTGCCCAGGAATTTAATTTGGAAAAATCACGGCAG
>JAZROU010000051.1:0-5234 GCA_045648865.1 Candidatus Enterousia sp. | reverse complement strand
CGATTTTATTCATATTTACAATAATTATGTTTTTTAACAAAATAGGTTTGAATGATGATTGGTTTTATGATATTATGCGTTTCATGAAAAAAATTTTGTGTGCAGTGATATTATCGGCTGTTGGGCTGGGGGCCAGGGCAGATGTTAACCCGTTTTTTAACGGATATGATAACCAGATTGCGTTCAATGTTGGCGCAGGGGTGAATAGTGGTTTCTTGGTACCGCCACCAACACAATTTGTGCCGTATACTATGTATCAATTCCAATATTCGCAACCGACGGCATTTTTTAGATTGCCGGCGCGAAAGTCTTTGAATGTGGTGATGAATATCGGATATGGTGAAAAGTATGGGTGGCATTGGGATGATTTTACAATTCCAATCGTGGTAATGTCCGAAGATGTTGCATTGGTATATGGACGTGACTGGTATACATTTCTGGGAATTGGTGTTGGTATGCAATTGCAACAAAATGAACGTATCGGATCAAAATTAGTCTTCGGATTTAAGCTGGGGGTGGGGTATCATTTATCAGAATGTACCGCGATTGAGGCATTCGTCCAGCATTTTTCAAATGGTAATACCGCACCAGAAAATAATTCGTATGCGTTTTATGGACTGGGGATGGTGTACAGTTTTTAGAATATATTTGTTTGAAATGTTCATATATATGTGTTATAATTTATTAAAAGTTAAAGGGGTTTAGATATGAAAAAACTGACTAAAAGAATTAATTTTGCAATTGTTGCGATAATGGTGTCGATGGCACCTGTGATGGCTGCGCCTGCGCAAAGCAGTGCAGTACAAGCATTATGTAACCTGGCTGCTAAATTTAATGGGATTTTTAGTGCAATTCGTTTGTTGGCATTTATTGGTGCCGGTATCACGATTGCAGGATGGGCATGGGGATATATTACCGGTGGGAAAGAAGTTAAGGTTGTCGATGAAGTAAAAACAAAGGGTGTTGCGTTATTGGTTGGGTTCGCATTATTGTTTGGTTTGGCAACGGTATTAACTGTATTTATTGATATGACGAGCGAAGGTGGTTCTTTGGATTGTGTAAAAAATTTCTTTAAATAAAGAAAATCCCCAAAACGGGGATTTTTTTTATTCTGTTTTTTATAGATAAAAACACACCCCCAAATTTTGGGGGCGTATGTTTTGCAATCTTTTGCATGGTTTAGAAATCAATACCGAATGTCATGCCAAAGCCAAAGCCGTCGGCAACGTCCCATTCGCCATCGTTAACATGATGCATTTCTTTGGTAATAAACGCACCGATAAATTTGGTTTCGTCGATGTTATAGTTCGCACCAAATTTGCCAGTCCAATAGCCATTGCCATCTTCCCAGTTGTCCAGGTCTGCGTGATATTCAACACCGGCAATCAAATTCCATGATTCGTTCAGCAATAATTGTGCGTCCAGACCCAGGCGCAGGGCATGGATACTTTCGAAATCGGCCATTGCATATACATCAGATTTTTCATCGCCCCAATTAAATGATTCTGAATTGGTGTAATCAAACATTACGTGACCAGCAATTGTAAAGCCATTGCCAACATATCCGCCACGTGCACCAACAGACCATGTGTACATCGTGTCTGATTCATCCATAAATGGTCGGTGGTCGCCCCATACAGGTGACATAGAATAGGCCGCCATGAAGTCTGCCTGCCATCCGTTCATGTTAAGCATGCGATAGTTGATTCCCAATGATAAATCACCCCATTGTGAATTTTCAAACCAGTCTGATTGGGACATCGATGTGCCAATAATAACAGCCAGGTCAGGGGTGATGCCGTATCCAAATTCTTCGCCCAGTGTTAAAAGGTTTGTGGTTTTAGTATGTGATTCAAGTGTTGTTACGCTGTAAAAATGACCAGAGTCCGGGCGATATAATGGATTATTATCAATAATGTTTGCCGCGTGGGCGCCGGATACTGTAAAAAATGCCAACAATGATGTTAATGCTAGTTTTTTCATGTTCATTCCTTTCGTTTTTTGTTTAACCAAGACTTTTTATTTCATTCAGTCCCGTTAATACAATTTTATCAGGTATCTTTTCCCGGTCGCAAGGTCAAAGATTTTTGCAAAATTGTCGTTTTTATGATATCCTGGGGCGCGTACGCGAATCGGAATTTTGTCATACGTGATAATTTAAACGCCCAGTCACAGGGCGTTTTATTCATTTTGTTATAATTTGTTATAAAATTTAATAATTATTTAAAATAACGTAGTGACGGTTTTCTAGTTTTTATTTTTTTCTTTTTTTATCGCGCGCCAGTCAGCGTGGTTTTTCATGTGTGTTTCATAGTCGCGTGAAAATTTATGGCCGCCACGACCGTCGGCGACAAAAAATAGATAATTTGTGTCTGCAGGCTTTAAGACAGCGCGAATTGCAGACTGACCAACGTTCGCAATTGGTGATGGTGGCAGACCCTGATTTCTGTAAGTGTTGTATGGGCTGTCCGTTTTAAGGTGACCGCGTAACAGGGGTTGGCCCTGCATGTCGCCCAGGCCATCTGTTATGGCATAGACAACAGTTGGGTCCGCCTGAAGGCGCATGCCACGATTTAGACGGTTTAGATAAACACTGGCCACAATGGGCATTTCACGCGATTGGGGGGTTTCTTTCTGGACAATAGATGCAAGTGTTATTACGTCGTTCCAATCCTGTAGGGGTTTGGGTAATCTGCGGTTTGTTTTTGACCAGGCGTCTTGGACGGCCAACATCTTCTTGCGCGCAAGGTCCAGTAATGCCAGTCGGCTGGTGCCACGGGCAACGGTGTATGTGTCCGGGAATATTTGTCCATCACGCAGGTTACATACAGGGGCATTGTTGCCGTTGTCACATTCTGTGGAACCCGTCAGGGTGGATGATTGTAATAACAGTTTCTTGATTTGTTTTACAGTTAAGCCTTCGGGGATGACAATCGTTGTTGATGCAATTCGGCCGTTGGCAAACATGTCTGCGATTTTCCAGATGCTGGCCGATGTGGGGATGTCGTATTGGCCCGTTTGTATTTTGCCACCGTTTAGACGGACGCACATCTTGAATACCTGGGGGGAATCGATAAGTTTCTGTTTCATCAGACGGTTGGCAACCCCAGAAACAGTGTCGCCAGAAACAATGTTAAACACAACAGGGGATGATACACTGGAATGAATGCAGAACATGTAAAAGCATGCGCATATTATAATAAGTAGTGGTGCGATAACTATTTGTAATATAACACGTCGCGGGAAAAATTTCTTTCGTCTGGCCATGTGATGAATTATTACAAGATAAAATTGTTTTTGCAAATATATTACGCGAACCATCAGATGAAAAATTTAGGATGTATACTTTGTCCTTGATTTTTTGTGTCGGGACCGTATAATGTGCGATATGTTTTTATCGCCCTAATAGTCTAGTGGTAAAACACGTCCTTGGTAAGGACGAGTCGCAAGTCCGATTCTTGCTTAGGGCACCAGATTCAGCGATTTGTTTTTTATTGGAATATATACCTGTTGGCAAAGCAGGTGGGCTGGGTATAATTTTATGTGTATTACAAAGAGATAATAATATGCATAAAAATATAAACCAGTTGTGTGAACTGATGGGACTGAATAAATACCAGGCCTGTAAATTAAAAACGCATTTTGAACGATATAACTTTGATGGATTGCAAAATCGGGGTGGGGTACTGTATGCACCGTATGTAACACATGGTTTTTGGCAATATGTGGGACGGTGTTTGTTCGGGACCAGGGCCGATTTAATCGGAAAAAATTCTGTGCTGTTGCGGGCGCGACGGGGAATTAAATTTTATGCAAATGGTTATCATTCTGTGCGGGCTGGGCGATATACGTACTATGCCGATGCCGCAGGGCGCGTTGTGTCGCGTGATGAATTCTTGCAAAATAAATCGTGTTAAAATTTGTCGTGGGTTTTTACAAATGCACGCATAAAGCCAGGATCAAGTTGGCGCATAACGTCTGATACTGAATAATTGCGGCCACCGTTTGGTAAAATGCTTAGCTGGATGGTGGCAGGTGTTGGGGCGGTGCCACGTAATGTCAAATCAAATTCAGCAGTCATATATCCGTCAGTAATCGCAAGGCCACCAATGCCATCTGTGTGGCGCATGGATATTGTTATTGGTTCGGTCGTTATGAATTTGTCGTGTTCGTAATCGCCAATAATATGCATTTGCTTTAATCGGGTTTCACCGCCACTTAGCGCATTGGACAGGGCGTATTCCGCATTCAATGATGTTATGTTTTCAGCAGATGCATAAAAACTGTCAAAGTTAAATCCGGATACATAGCCTGTGTCAAACCTAAGGTCCAGGGTGCCACGCATATTGTAATAAATGTCATGCGCAATTTGGCCAGATGTGGTCAGTGATATTTGTCCTGTTATCATTGTGTCGCGTATATTCAATGGCATTTGGGTGGATAATAACCAACCATTGATTACAAAACGATTTAGCTGGGCAAATATTTCATAGTCGGTTTTGTCACGCTCGATTGTTACCAGCATGTTGCCACGTGCAGAATCCATAATGGAAAATGTCTGGGCGTCGCGCTTTAACGAATAAACAAAGTTTTTATAGACGTTGTCATTATAGATTAAGTTTTCCGCAGATAGTGCAATGTTCACAGGCATGTTAAATAATGTCAGCAATGGGGCGTTTGTCCGGAATTCAAGTTCGGCATAGTTGTCGATAAATGCCTGGTTTAAAAATGCGTCCAGATGCAGTTCGGGTGTATGTAATGTGATGTCGTTGTCAGATGCACTGCCGATGAATTCGTGGCCGTTTATTGTCAGGGTCAGGTTTGATATTTTGCCGTCTTGGTAAAAACCAGAAATTGTGTATTTGGAATCATTTACAGATTGTAAATCAATGTCTGGCAGCCAGGCCTTGAAACTGGTGCCGGTCAGATGAAAGTAGTTGTCGTGGGTCGATAATTTCCAGTTACCATTGTATGGGGTGAATGTCACCATGCCATTTTTCCATGAAAAATCACCGTGGTCACTTTTCATAAATTCGGGTAAAAATGGAATGTCTGTGTCCAGAAATTCCAGGGTTTTATTTTTTGCAAAATTATATGTGGCGTGTGTCTGGGTGTTATCGATTTCATATGTGCCGCCAATGTCTGAAAACTGAAACGAAATACGACCGTGTGTCCCCAGACGTTTTACCATGTTCATGAATTTGTCGCCTGATGGCATTGGGGTGTCAGATTGA
>JAZROU010000050.1:0-1116 GCA_045648865.1 Candidatus Enterousia sp. | reverse complement strand
GAATGGCTGTCATCTTTGGTGGATTCAACGGTACAGTGTTGGGGCTGTGGGGTGTTTGACAGACTGTTCCAAATTGTATCGGATGCAGCCGCATTGGTGTATGATAAATTTGTAACTTTTTGTATTTTTCTGTTTTGCATTTTGTTTTCATTCTTTGTAATAAGCGCCGTGTGGAAAACAATACGTGGTAATGCGTCTGATCCGCTGTATCAAAAATCAGTTCAGCGCGTATTTATTAATGCGATTGTCTGTATAGGTTTATTGGGCATGGGTGTTGCATTACCACGTTTTATAACATCAATCACATTCGAACCCGTCGCCCAGGTCGCACAAACATACACCCAGGCAATGATAAACCTGGACGATGAGGCCGTTGAAGAAAAAGTCACGTATGAGCCACAAAAAATGAGCGACGATGGTTTTTATCGTCCAGAATTACGTGACAAAATTATAACGCTGATGAAAACCACCATCACACAATTCCAGGCATATATGAAATTAGGCATAGCGGTCATGGATTCTGCATTTTCATGGTCGGCGCTGTTGGGAATTGGCAGTTTAATAAAACACATTATCATATTCATTGTTGGGATGTTTGTTGCATGGAATTTCTTTAAGCTGTTTTTTAGGTATTGTTGCTATTTCGCGGACATTATTATTGCGATGGCGTTTTTTGCGTTCTTTTTTCCACTGTCACTGATGCTGTTTGCATTTAATGGTGCGGACAATGTGCCAAAATGGTTCGGGGGGTTGGGAAAAACAGTCGGTGTAAATCAGTTTAAAAATCTGATAAATGCGATTGTTACGTTGGCGTCTGCAGTTATTACATATACAGTAATTATGGCGATTATTGCAAAATTCTTTTCAAGCCCAGAGGTTTCAAATGCAGAACTGATGAATGCAATCACAACGGGTAAAATCTTTGATACAGATTTGGACATGACAAACCTAGAAGCGATGACATTGGCCAGCTGTGTTGTATTGGTGTATATCTTGAACTTTCTGCAGGGGCAAATTTCACAAGTTTCAAAAATGATACTGTCTGTATTCGGGGTCAGCGAAGAAAAACAACTGAGCGAAACGTTGGCAGATGATATGATGCAACTGACCAAGAAT
>JAZROU010000049.1:0-1169 GCA_045648865.1 Candidatus Enterousia sp. | reverse complement strand
GCCGTAGCAGCCGATGTTGTTGCCCGTTATTTCATTGCCGAAAATATCGGTTGTCAGGTCGTTGCCCTCAACTTCAATTCCCTTACCGATAAGCGGTGAGTCTGCCGAAAGCATAAAACTTTCAGGCGATGTCAAATCATTGCCCACAAAACCCGGGACAGTGTTTTTCGAAAACAGGTCGCAAAACGGATTTACGGTGTTATAATAACAGTTGCTTGCAAAAACATTTCCGTCACGGAAATAATCCGCCGTATCGCAAACCACAACGTAGCCGTCGGCAGGCATGATAATGTTATTTGCAATAACCGAATCATACATATCTATCATATAAAAATCGGCACAGTTGACTATTGTGTTGTTGTAAAATTTAAGTCCGTGTTCGCCCGGATTTGCCGAAAGTCTGCTTCTTCCGCCGTTGTCATTGACTGACAGACAGTATCGAACTGTATTGTTTTTATGGCCGCTGTGGAAGGGACAGTTGCAGATGAAGCGCATATTGTCGTGGGAATAGATATACTGATATGTGCAGTTATGCGAATAGGAATCAAAATCAACAGCCATACCGTCGCCGACATTTTTCTGACCTGCAATTTCGCAGTATTGAATTGTGCTGTTTACGCTTCCCCAGAACCACATTGCGGCAGTGTAATAAAGGATATCGCCGTTTTCGTCTGTTCCGGGTCCCTGGCAACAGTTGATAGCGCGGCAGTTTGTAACCAGTGCACCGTCGCACATACCGACAAGAACCGCTTCAGCATCCATTTCGTGCAAATAACAGCCCTCGATGAGCAAACCTTCGTTGAACACGGGGTCAATATCCTCTTCGTTTTCGCACCACCACTCCTGCTTATCGTTCCACGAGCCCCAAATTATAAAGCCGTTGCCGCAGTTATAAACCTCACAGTTTTTAATCGTCAGGTCATTTACGGCATATCTCGACCTTGCAGGCAAGCCCTTGACCATAACCGCCGCTCTTGCACCTGATGCACCATTTGAAAAATTGTCACGGCTGGTTACTCTGTAGTTCTGCATATCGGTGAAATAAACATTGTCTATAATGATACCTTCACTTGTCCGGCTAAGTGTATCAATCCATATTCCGCCGCCGTTGGGTGCTTTGAAATGCAGGTCAGATACAGTTACGTATGAGCAATCGAAAAGTCGCATTA
>JAZROU010000048.1:0-3629 GCA_045648865.1 Candidatus Enterousia sp. | reverse complement strand
TATTGATGCGGTTCGCGATGTGGTTTTGGCGGTGGCGTCTGACCCACAGTTTAAGCATACTAAAATTCGCCTGATGTCGTGTGCATTGGACGCACAAATGGCGAACGAACGTGTCTTGATACCAGAAATTTTTAAGGATAATGGTATAAAATTAGAATTTCAGCCACGTTCGTGGTTTAATCCGTATTTCCAGGTTTGCTATGCTAACAACATACGTATTGTGATTCACGAAGAAGGCCCCGCCATGCGTATCGGTCGTGCAAAACAAAATAACATCGGCTATAAAATCTATTATCCGCAATTACAATGTGGTGGTTTGCAGCCCGAACACACATTGATGGAATTGTCATTGCGTGAAGACGGTATGATAAAATGGCATAACTGGTACGACTGGGATATAATGGTGCCGTATAAAGGCGCAGATGGGCGATATAAGTCATTGCCACAAATTCGCGCTGAATTGGTTGATATGGTGTGGCCACGTCTGTTGCGTCATAATATAAAAAATACTGTTTTGAATCTGTTGCCAATATACGGTGATATTCGTCAAATATATATTAACAAGCAAATACAAAAAACGTACGAAGAAAACAGAAAGCAATTTATACACCATGCTGTTCCAATAAAGGAACTATAGTTATACGCATCACAGTTGATTTGGTCCGCCTGCATCACACAACGCATCACATGACGCTGCGTTTCTAATTTTTTACATTCATATTGTTTCCTTACTTTTTATTCATGTTCGTATGAAACTGCTGTGATGATTTGTTGCTTGTCGTTCTACGACCATATGTATGGTCGGTGTTTTCATTGTGATAAAATTGCTTGTGTAAAAAAAGTTAAATAAAATTTTTGTTTTTTTATTTCTGGCATTTTAATTGTGATTTTCTATCTGTCATTAATGCTTATCGTATGTGCTGTGTTCAGACAACGTGTTATTGTTTCCATTGGATTGGTATATCGGCATAGTCGCTAAGCCCTGTTGTGCCTTCATACGCTTTGCTGACTTGTGCATTGGTTGCGTCTGGCCAAATTTCATACAGGTATTTACCATTGCTTTTTGCAGAATACCCCGTCAAGCCATAGTTTCTATAGAATGTTTCACTGAACATTTGTGGCTGTGCATTGCCACCCAGTATTCCGAAAGCACCGTCTTGGATGCCTCTTAAGTTTTGGCAGTTATAAAATGTTCTATAAAACATTTGTGGTGCGGCGTCGCCTGATATTTTTGCAAACAGTCCTGCTGGGATTTCGCCATCCAAATTGGAGCAACCTGCGAATGTATTATAAAACATTTTTTCTGCTGGCGTTCCTTCTATTTCTGCGAACAGTTCTGCTGGGATAAATCCGTCCAGTCCAGAGCATGAGTTAAATGTGCCTTCAAACATACGTTTTACTGGCTGTCCGTGTATTCCCATAAACAGATTTGATGGAATGTGGCCCGTTAAACCGCTGCAAGAAAATAGTGTGTTACCAAACATCAATTCTTGGGGCTGTCCATCAAAATGTCCAAACAGTGCATCGGGAATATCACCAGTCAGTCCCGAACATTCAGAAAAAGTGGCATTGTACATACGCTGTGCTGGTGCACCGCGAATACCAGCGAACAAATTACTTGGGATACTGCCAGTCAGTCCTGTGCATCCTTCAAATGTCGAATGAAACATATCTCGTGCTGGTGCACCGCGAATGCCAGCGAACAAATTACTTGGGATACTGCCAGTCAGTCCTGTACAGTTTTCAAATGTTCGATAAAAAATACCTTCGGTTGGTTCGCCTTCTATTACTGCGAACAAATGATCTGGGATGCTGCCAGTTATATTTTTTGCCCCGTGAAATGTTCCGTAAAACATATTTTTTATTGGTTTGCCAGACAGTCCAACAAACAGTGATGGTGGTATCTGGCCACTTAGATTTGGTGTGTCTGCAAAGGTATAATAAAACTTTGGCTGATTTCCATTTGCGAGTGTTGGAAAAATAATTCCTAAACTTCCACTAATTTCTGCAATATTTGGATTCTCTTTAAAACTGATTGCAGGTACCAAACTTTCATTACTATATGCGGTTGCTCTCCCATCCAATTTTATTGTGTAATGTCCTTCTTCATCGTATGTATGGGTATAAACGGTTTCTGTTGTATTTGTTCGTTCTATGACATCTTCTTTACCATCGCCCCAGTTTACATAAAATGTTCCTTTGGCCGACAAAGAGAATTGAAAATTTTTCGTTGTATCTGTTGTCTTTAAGTTGAACGGATATTTTATGTGTTTTATTAAATTTTCCACGACATATTGTGCGGCAATTGTATCTGCAACTTGTAATGTTGCATACTTACTGTTTGCCCAGTTTGTTGGAGACCATCCGTTGATTTTATAGTTTGCTATATCAACTGCAGTCAGAAGATATTTCATATTTGCGATATTGTGAATTTGTCCTTCGTTTGCGTATGTTATATCAACATCCCAGTTGTTTTTAATCAGCTTGTGGATATATTCAACGTTTACCGCCTGTGCGCCACAGGCAACATTGCCGACGAAAATGAGACTAAATAATACGATAAATATTCTTCGTATGTATTCCATTCTATGGCATCCTAATCTTTAGGCGGTAATTCAGGTGTTGGAACGATTAAGGTGCCTGTCACAGTATATGTTCCAGCCATCTGTTGATTAGAATATGCGGATGTATCAACCTTGGTTTTAGTCTGATTTTCGACATGCTGAACAGATGCGATGTCCGCAAATGCCGATATCGGCAACATCAATGTCAAAAAAACAATCAGGCACCTCATATGTTGGTCTTTATATAAAACGCATTGATATCAGAGGCTTTTTTGCGTTTTTTCTTTTTTCTCCTATTCTTTCAAAAAGAATTATATATAAAGATAAAATTTTAATCAAATGTATTTCACAACAATTTGTATTAATTTTTCATAAAAAAATAGATTTATATCGGTGTGATATATTGCATATTTATTATTGATATTAAAGCCTAAAATCGCGGTCACGAAATAAAATATGCAATAAAAAAATAAACAAGCATAAAAAATGTTTTTTAGCTTGTGCCAGTTAAATTTGTCAGTCTGGCATCACACTAAGCCTCACAGTTTTTTATGTGATATTATTGAATCAATTTTTATATGAACTTAGTCATTAAGAAGTGATTTTTTTTTGTTTGACAAAACTCTAGATACTTTCCTACAATAGACTCGAACTAAAATGGTTTTAATAAAGTATGTCGCCGGAGAGGGGTGTGTGTAGCAAAAAGTTGCTTGTATTTTTTTGTTGCCTATTTATGGCATCTGTATGCAACGCTGACCTGGCGTCTACTTCTTATGTTCAAAAAGGGTTAGATACAAAACTGGATATTAATAGTGGGGCACAACAACAAATTGCCGGTGATTATGTTGTAACAGGGAGTCTAAAGGTTCCAACACAACCGTTGCCAGAAGCTCAGTAACATGAAAAAAATACTTGTTTCCTTGTTTTTATGTATTTGTACGATGGTTGCTGGTGCCGTCGGTGTGGATACGGTCGAATATGCGCCTGTGGCAAACTTGGAATATATACATAGTGCAATTGCCAGTAAATACGATATTACGGTCCCGTACAATCCGGCGGCAGACA
>JAZROU010000047.1:0-5480 GCA_045648865.1 Candidatus Enterousia sp. | reverse complement strand
TTGAAATCAATGCTGCAAACATTACCATCGGCGATTTTGATGTTGATGAAAACGCTCAAGAAATTCTGGTAAGAAAAGATACAGACACAACAGACAAATTTTATGCACCCAATCCATATTCTATATATGTTTATTTGGATGGATGTAAGTTTTATTTTCAGCGTAATTAGTGATTATTGAATCATCGCCATCAGTTGTTCCAGGTATTGTTTGAATCTATATTTAGATTTGAATAATATTCTGTTTATGCAAGCAAAGTTGTTGCCGCTATAAAAAACACAACCTGTGATTGTTTTTATGTGCCAATTCTATTTTTTTGCTTGATTTTTATCCCAGGTTAAGAAATAATTCAATCTCAACTTGAACATCAAGACAAAATACAACCTATGAGGGAGATAAGATTTGGAACATCAAATGTTATGGAACGCGATTGAAAAATTAGCAAAAAGCCAGGGACTGACCTGTTCAGGACTGGCAAAACGAAGTGGATTAGATGCCACAACCTTTAATAAAAGCAAACAATTTTCACCAGATGGTACACCGCGATGGCCGTCATGCGGGACAATCGCAAAAATTATACGCGCAACCAATATAACAATATTCGATTTCGCCGCACTGTGTTCATGCAGTGCAGACAAATAAAAACATGCGCCCGTGGGCGCATGGTGTCAGATGAACATATAAGCCGGATTCTGTCCTGCCATCGGGTCAGTATGTTTCGCATACCATCCCGTGGTAGTGGACATGATTAATCTGCATATTGCATTACTGCGATATGTCAAGCCTTCTACCCGCCCCCGATGTGGGACACATATAGGGAGCCTATTTGAAGTTGCTGCGCGCAGAGATTGCCCGTTTCACTCGAATTTAATCGTTTACGTCACTGTTGCTCTGATCGTCGGGTCGCCCCGCCCGGTATATTAGCCGGTACGCTGTCCCAAGCAGTCCGGACTTTCCTCCGCCCATTGCTGGACGGCCATGTCCAGAACATCTGACAATCGAATATCTTATCAGTTTTTTGCGGTTTTTCAATAAAAAACGGTGGAACTTTTATATCTGTTCAATTATAAGGCGACCGGCCATAAGCCAATTCAGCAAAAACAATAAAACATATTGAATATTTGCGCATTTTTCACTAAATTTATATGTAATGAAACGCGAGATTATCGATTTTTTAACAACTGACCTGCAGTTTATTCGCGGGGTCGGACCGGCATTGGCCGCGCGACTGGAAGAAGTTCTGGGGGGACGACGCGTGATGGATTTCCTGCGGCACAGGCCGTCATATGTGCGGGCACGCGGAATTACGGATAATGTGATGGACGCAACCCCAGGTGACACAATTACAATTCCTGTGATGATAAAATCACATCGCGCAGGACGTGTATTTCGCGGACGACGCACCCCAACCCAGATTATTTGCAATGACAAAATGGGAAATACAATCGTCATTCAATTCTTTAATGCAAAGTATCTGGATTATTGGCTGAATAAAATGCCGGTGGGCACATGGCGTATGATATCAGGGAAACTGGAAAAAACATCCAAGCCGACAATTAATCATCCAGACTTTATCGAAGAATTACAAAATGCCACAAAAATCCCATCTGCCCAGGCAATATACCCCGCAGGCGAAGGAATAACACAAAAAGTATTCGCAAATATTCGTGACCAGATTTTTAGCGCCCTGCCCGATAAATTGCGCGGGGAAAGCGACGAACGCGTGCTGGAATTCTTTGACGCGTTAGAGCATGTACACTTTCCAAAGTCGGATGACGACCTGGCGCCAAACAACACATATATGGCCAAGTTGGCGTACTGTGAATTGTTGGCGCACCAGGCGGCAATTGTTATCAGCCGACGGAATCGCATGGATGTGCGTAACCGACGCACTGTGCGAATAAAAAAATATGACCTGATGGAAAAATTTTGGAACACCATGCCGTTTGAGATGACCGGCGCACAAAAACGCACCTGTGACGAGATTTTTGCCGATATGCAAAAAAGTGTGCCGATGATGCGACTGGTTCAGGGGGATGTAGGCAGTGGCAAAACAATCGTGGCACTGGCCGCCGCAGTGCGAATGGCAGAAATGGGGGCACAGACCGCAATTTTGGCACCAACAGACACATTGGCCCAGCAACATTTTGCAAAACTGAAACCCATGTGTGACAAAATTGGGATTGTATGCGATATTCTGACCGGTCGCGACAAGGGGGTGCCACGACGCGAAAAATTAATATCGTTGCGATCGGGACGGACACGTGTTGTCGTTGGAACGCATGCACTGTTTTCGACAGATGTCGAATACAAGGATTTAGGATTGGTTATCATCGATGAACAGCATCGTTTTGGTGTCGCCCAACGCGAAGCCCTGCGCAACAAGGGAACAAATCCAGATTTACTGGCACTGTCCGCGACACCGATTCCGCGCACGCTGTCTATGACGATTTATGGCGATATGGACGTGTCAATTATAAACGAAAAACCCGCGGGGCGCAAACCTATTAAAACAAGCAAGCTGGCCGTGGGGCGTATCATGGATTTGCTGGAACGTATTGACATACAGGTAAATGCAGGCGCCAAGGTGTTTTGGGTGTGCCCATTGGTCGAAGAATCAGAAAACGATAATGCGATGGGTGCCGCAGAAGAAAGACACAAAATGCTGGCTGAATATTTTCCAAATGCCGGACTGGTTCATGGCAAGATGGATAAAAAAGAACGCGATGCAGTTATGGCGGATTTTGCCGCAACAGATTCTGATATGCCGATACTGGTCGCAACAACTGTTATCGAGGTTGGAATCGATGTGCCCCAGGTGTCTATTATAGTGATTGAAAACGCGGAACGCTTTGGATTGGCCGCATTACACCAATTACGCGGACGCGTGGGACGCGGCAACACACAATCGTATTGCATTCTGTTGTTTGGGCGAAACGTATCCGAAGATGGATTAAAGCGTCTGGATGTTCTGTGCGAAACAGATGATGGATTTGTTATTGCAGAACAGGATCTGATGATGCGCGGGGTTGGCGAATTACTGGGGACACGACAAAGTGGATGGATGCGGTATTACTTTGTAGATTATCGCGAGCACAGGGATTTATTCAAATTGGCATCGACCGCCGCACGTGATAATGATATCGATTCATGGGTGCATGATTTAATGTTTTTCTTTGAACGCGGGGTGGTGTTGGGTGCATAAGATTCTTGTATTTTTAATATCTGTTTTTTTTGTTGCGCCGGCTGTGGCAGCGTCGCTGATTAACGACACAGAAACAGAACGTGTAATTGGCCGGCTGGTTGAACCATTGGCGCGCGCAGCAAATATCCCACAAGACCGAATGAAAATACACATTGTTGACGACGATGATTTTAATGCATTTGTTATGGGTGGCGAAGATATCTTTGTGTACACAGGTTTGTTAAAACAAATAAAAACACCAAACGCATTACAGGCGGTGGTGGCGCATGAACTGGGGCATACATTGGGCGGACACATGGCGCAGATGTCGGACAGAATGGCTGCAGAAATGAAGCGCACAATGCTGATTCAGGCGTTGGGAATTGGACTGATGGTCGCAGGCGGGAACCCATCACTGGGGGCTGGGGTGTTGGCGGGGTCATCTGGTGTAGCCCAACAATCGATGCTGGCGTTTACACGTGACGAAGAACGCATCGCGGATAACATGGGTGTGGATTTGATGGTGCGCGCAAATCAAAACCCAAATGGTTTTATCAGTGTTTTTGAACAAATGCGGGAACTGACGGGGGCAATGGAATCACGCATTAATCCAAATCGGGTAAATCACCCACTGACCACAGAAAGACTGAACAATGTCCGGGAACGTATTGCACAAATTAAGGAAAACAAAAACTGGGACAAAACGGATAATCATGAATATGAATTGGTACAGGCCAAGTTAATTGGATATCTGGATGATGCAAAACAGGTACGCGAAAAATACCCGGCCCGTGATAAATCAGATGCGGCAATTTATGCGCGCGCAATCGCAAATATGCGCGGGGGAAATCTGGATGGTGCGCGGGTCGGCACAATGACACTGATATCACGAAATCCGGACAACCCTTACTTTTATGAATTGTTGGGGGATATAGAATATCAATTTGGGCATTATGATGACAGTGTTGTCGCATATGAAAAATCTTTGGAATTGGCGGGAAACGCACCACAGATTCAAACGGCACTGGCATTGGTACTGACAGAAAGAAAAAAGACCGGGGATAATACACGTGCCATTGAACTGTGCAAACGCGCGATACTGGCCGAACCTGCGCCATTGGCGTACTGGGTTTTGGCACGTGCATATGGCGATACAGACCCAGGACGAAACGCATGGGCAATGGCGGAATACAACAATATGATTGGCAAAAAAGATGTGGCAAAAACATATGCCAGGCGCGCGCAAAAAAATCTGGACAAAGACGATGCAGAATATATTAAATCCGGTGATATTCTGAAATAAAAAACCCGCTGAAAAGCGGGCATTTATTAACAACCACCAGTTACGTTACCAATGATTTTTGAAACAGAAATATCTTTGTGCAACAGGAAATCATATTCACAGTTACCTGATTTGTAATGTCCCATGCATGCGCTTAATGTCAAAACGGCAAACAGTGCCAATAATGCTTTTTTCATGTGTTCTCCTTTTGTGTTAAAAACGAACAGTTGGATTATACATGAATTAAATCATATTTTCAATAATTATATGGCATTTTTCATCCAATGAATTCGCAGACCGCACACGGCAATAATATCAAAGCGTGCGTCGCCACCCCACCGCGTACGGGCAAGGTATGTTTCCGCTGCGCGACGCAGACGTATGGCCTGGGACACAGTGACCGCATCGCACGCCGACGTTATGCAGGGGCGATTCTTTACCTCGATAAAAACTAGTAATTTTCCACGACGGGCAATTATATCAATTTCTGCGCGATGGGTGTTGCGCCCAGTGATATAACGCGATGCAATGATCCTGAACCCATGCAGACGCAAATAATTGCGTGCCAGGAATTCCGAAAATACCCCCTTGGAATACGATGTCTTAGAATGCATACGGTTTCGCCCGAAAGTTTTCGCGCGCAGACTGGATATTTTTGACCAAATCAGACGCATTGCGACCATTATCAACCAAATCCAGTGCACCATAGTATGCAATCAACATCGGATCGTATGAATTTGTACTGGATATCCAATGATCGGTTCCGGAATTTGGCTTGCCATATTTGTCCAGAACGTTTTGCCAGAATACCAGTATCTTATTCTCGCGCTGTTTGGCGAATTTTTCGGCCGCCCCTTCTATTTCATTAACGTCGTTGTTATACACAACACGATACACGCGGTTGTCGGTCGCATTGCTGGTAAAATATACAACAATTGTTTCGCCGGTGTTTTGACGTTCCAGATGTAATTCGGATGCATAAAGCAAACCACGATTGCGCGCCAAACTGTTGAT
>JAZROU010000046.1:0-15984 GCA_045648865.1 Candidatus Enterousia sp. | reverse complement strand
CCACATAAATTCATATCGTTCACGTAAATTCGATACCGCAAAGTCCGATAATTCTGATTTTAATACATCAATGTCAATTCGGCCATCGTCCGTCACAGCCGCAGGACATAATGCACGAACAGATTCAATTATATGTGACATTGGATCGTGTTCCTGGGTTAATTTTTGTACCATATCCCTTCCCGCTTTGTACCATTACAATTCAAGGTTCAGGATAGCATAACAAATCTGAAACAGTCCATATTTTTTTATTTAACAACAATAAAAAAATTCCCCATCAGGGGAATTTTATTTTTGCAATCACGTGGATTATTCTGCATCTGTTGCAGTTTCCGTTGTTTCGGTTTCTGCGGCAACAGGTTCAGCTTCGACAACTTCTTCGACCTTTTTGGTGCCGAATGTCAAAGATTTACCCGCAACCAATGCATCGATTTCGTCCTGGGTCTGGGCGACATAAATTTTCACAGGAACGATAACATCTGGATGCAACGCAATTGTTGTATCGAATGCACCAACGGATTTAATTGGTGTACCCAACATAACCTGGGCAGATTCAACAGATACATTTGCAACTTCTTTCAACATGCGTGCAATATCACGTGTCGATACAGAACCATACAATTGACCTGTATCACCAGCCTGGCGAATCATGTGCAATTTTGCGTTCTTGACTGCATCAACGTTTGCCTCTGCGTTCTTTTTGGCCGCTTCTTGACGTGCAGTCAGTTCAGCCTTTTTAGCTTCGAACAAAGCAACATTTTCACGTGTGAAACGCATAGCCTTGCCGTTTGGCAACAGGTAATTACGTGCATAACCTGTTTTAACTTCGACTGCGTCGCCGATATTGCCTAATTTTGTAATTTTTTCTGTTAAAATAACTTTCATTTTATCTGTCCTTATATTTTATAAGTTAGGGATTAACCCAAATTGTTACGAACGAATGGCATCAAGCCCAAGTGACGTGCACGTTTGATGGCGGTTGCCAATGCACGCTGATCTTTCTGGGAAACACCGCTGATGCGGGATGGCACAATTTTACCACGTTCTGTGATATAATGCGACAATGTCTTGATGTCTTTGTAATCGATAACCTTGCCCTTTAATGGGTTTGATTTTTTACGATAAATTGCTGCACGAACTGCCATTATTCTGCCTCCTCGGTATTCTTTTTCATCATGATTGAAGGTGTCTTTGCCAGTTCATCAACACGAACGTTCAAGAAACGGATAACGTCTTCGTCGATGCGTGAACGACGTTCCAATTCTGTAATTTGATTGCCAGGCAATTCAATGTTCAACATTACATAGTGTGCCTTGCGATTTTTACGAATGATGTATGCCAAATTTTTCAAACCCCAGAATTCTGTGGATTTAACATCACCACCCAGTTCTTTGATGATTTCTGTGAATTTAGCCGCCTTTTCTTTAACCTGCGGTTCGGTCAGGTCCTGGCGAAAAACCAAGACGCTTTCATAGTAAGCCATTTTATTTCCTTTGGTCTTATATCAGCCGACAACCCCATGTTGCCAGCAGGAACAGGCCATATTATGGCAATTTCTGAACAAAAATCAAGTGGTTTTTTATTTGCTGAATTTTCCACTGCGTGGGAAAACAACTGGGACCGTACGCCCCTGGGATGCACGCCGGCCACGCCATGGCGCCCAATCATCTAACTTTGTTGTACCACGCCCCGTCGTCCAACCAAAACCATTGGCCGCATCAAAGAACATAATATCCAAAACGTATGTGCGTTCAGCGTTGTATTTTTGCAGTATTACACCCTTGCCGCGGGACATCTGTGGGATTTCATCTGTGCCAAATATCAACAATTTATCATTCGAACCAGACATCGCAACCGTGTCCCCAGTCACAGGCACACACATATGCGCCGGATTTTTTGGTTCTGTATTCATAACCTGTTTGCCATTTTTAGTTTGTGCAACACATGCATCGCCCGATATAATAAAACCGTTACCATGGCGCGAAACCAACAGATATTTTGCATTAACATCCAAAACAAACGCATGAACAATTTCTTCGTCGGCGCCAATATCTGCCATCATACGTACTGATTCCCCGAACCCACGCGCAGACGGCAATTCGTTCGCAGATAGTGTAAACATCTTGCCCGACGCACCAAACAAATTAATCTTGTCCGTGGACATCGCATGAAATGCGGCCTGCAGTGCGTCACCTTCTTTGAATTTCAGATCCAGCGCACCTAAATCCAGATGCCCTTTGGCCGCGCGTATCCACCCCATAGCGGATAAAATAATTGTCAGCGGTTCTTTTTCAATGAATTCGTCCGCGTTTACAACAATTTCTTCGGTTTGTTCCGCCCAAGTTGTGCGACGACGCCCCAGTTTTGTTTTTTTATCGTATGTCTTTTTAATATCGTTAAACCATGCCTTTAACTGATTGTTTTGGGCATCGTCACTGGCTAACAGGGCCTGGAGCTGTTCCTGTTCTGCACGCAGGGCTGCGTCTTCGCGCTTAATCTCCATCTCTTCTAATTTGCGCAGGGAACGCAGGCGCGTGTTTAATATTGCTTCGACCTGGATTTCGGTTAAATTAAACTCTGCAATCAGGACAGCCTTGGCATCATCTTCGTTACGTATGATTTCAATTACACGATCCAGATTTAAATACACAACCAATAAACCGCCCAAAATTTCCAGACGACGCGCGATGTTGTTCAGACGCCATTTTGTGCGACGCTGCAGAACCAATTTCTGATGCGCGATAAATTCACGTAAAACATCGCCAATTGGCATTACGCGTGGCGCACCATGCGAATCAATAACATTAAAGTTCATATTGAACCGATATTCTAAATCGGTCATGGCAAACAAATGCGCCATCATTTTGTCTGCTGGAATATTACGCGTCTTGGGCGTAATCACAATACGGACATCGGTCGTAGATTCATCAATAATATCATCAACCAATGGTAATTTCTTGGAATCAATCAGGGTCGCAATCTGTTCAACCAATTTTGATTTTACAATCCCGTATGGGATTTCAGATATCACAACCTGCCAGCCGCCACGTTCCAAATTTTCAATTTCCCAGCGCGCGCGCACACGAAATGCGCCACGGCCAGTATCATAATTTTTTACAATGGTGTCAAAACTGTCAATCAAAATGCCGCCCGTTGGAAAATCGGGGCCGACCATCTTTTTCATAATTTGTGCAGTTGTTGCGTCCGGCCTGTCAATCACCAGATTCAGCGCATCGCAAACCTCGGACACATTGTGGGTTGGAATGTTTGTTGCCATACCAACCGCGATTCCCATGCCACCATTTGCCAATAAATTCGGAAATGCACCTGGCATAACAACCGGTTCCATCGTTGTGCCGTCAAAGTTTGGCATCATGTCGACACTGTCTTCGTCCAGCCCTTCCATAATTAACATGGCTGCGTCAGTCATCTTGGATTCTGTGTATCGATATGCAGCCTGGGGATCGCCGTCAATGTTACCAAAATTGCCCTGGCCGTCGATTAATGGATAGCGTACGGAAAAATCCTGGGCCAGGCGAACCATCGCGTCGTATACAGATGAATCACCGTGCGGGTGATAATGCCCCAAAACGTCACCGACCACCGTCGCGCATTTGCGGAACGCCGCATTTGGGGCCAATTTCTGGCGCAACATGGAATATAAAATTCGGCGATGCACAGGCTTTAACCCGTCGCGAACATCTGGCAAAGCACGTGAAACAATCGTGCTGACCGCGTATGATAAATAACGTTCAGACAGTGCATCTGATAACTGTTGTGAATCAATATTTTCAATAATTTCTTTTCCCATAGCACAGGAAATTTAAAACATTTCAGAAAAAATAACAACACAAAAATTCCCCCAAACGGGGGATTTTTTTACAGTGTCCTTTGATCTAATTTTAAATTGAATATATGATCGAATGGATTATATGCAATATCGGGTGCACTTTGTACGGGTTGGATTGGCGCAACGCGTTTGAAATACTTGTCCCGAGCCATGCGCAACAACACTTCATGCGAACACTTGCGCAACTGTTCCTTGGAATGTGTTCCATTCGACAAAAATTCAACCAATTCAGAATGTGTCATAGATTCAATACGTTCTAATTCTTTACCATATTCAATGCGTGCGATTTTGCGTATATCTGCAGCAAATACATTAGACGTATCAAATGCATTGAACAAATCCCCCATGTTTTCGCGGTTATGTCCTGTGTAAACATGGCGTCCATTGGGATCCGCGACAAATTTGCCGTTCTGGACACCGCCGCGTCCCAAATACATAATCGCATGAAACTTGTTTTTACTGCCGCGATAGCGCGGAACTATTAATATAGCACCGGCATCCAAGCCATCTGCACTAAAATTTCTGGATGCAAATTTTTCTATATATTTTTTACGGATAGAATCTGGCGTATTCTCGCCGACATTGTTCTGAAGCAAATATTTTTCTAGCGCGACATTGTATAAATGATCCGATGCATACATAACACCATTGCAAATACAGTATGGATATTCATTGCCACCATACTTTTGTTGCATCAAACGTTTAAATGAAACACATGCAGCGTGAGCACCATAAGGAATAATTTTAATTGTGTCGCCCTGCTCTTCTAATGCATTGGACAAATGAGTGTATTGACCGTACACACAATGGGCACCAACAGGCGCACCAGGCAATTCGGATCTGACGGCGGAACCATATCCCCGTGTACCCATCAGAGGCTTTAATTTAGCCTGAGATCGCAACATATTGCCTATATATGCATCACATAATTCATCCGCTTTGTCTTCTAGCCACAGTTCTGTAAACTGTATGTCTGAATTCATACTGACATGTACCGAACTGGCTTTTGCCAACATTTCAGACTTATCTTTATTCAACCGTTCCACGCCAGCTTTGTAATACCCACCACCATTATTAGTTTGTGCTGAAACAGATGCAGGTACCGCTGCGAAAAGAGAGGCGCCCCCAAAAACATATGGCAATGTCCATTTAAAGTTCATTTTATCCTCCATTTGCAATCAACCATGTATAACAACATTTACCGCTGCTACTTGTCATGTGTTAATGTTCTTCTTTGTTTTGATTGGTTCATCGCGAGAATAAAAAATGCGACGTACATTCAGGCACTTTTTCAAAAATAAATACCCCGACTTGCCATTTTATAATAAGAACCGGCAGCCCGCCCCGTTACCGGGGAACCAAAGTTTGTATATACAATATACTTATAGGGGAAATTTTGTCAAGCGCTTTTTTGAAAAAAAAATCCCACATTTCTGTGGGAATAAATACTATCTGTTCGTCAATTGTAATTCTATGCGACGATTTTGCTGCAATGTATGGGGGTCATTGCCCAATTGCACCGGATGCATGTCGCCAAAACCACTGGGGACCAAACGTCGGCGCGACACACCAGAATTAGCCAATTCATCGGCAACTGCGGTTGCACGCAGCAATGACAATTGCGTATTGTTCTGGTATCCAGATGTGCCCGCAATAACCGGCTTTTTATCGGTATGCCCATCAACGCGGATAATCCAATTAACGTCGGTTGGGATTTTCCCTTCCATGTCTTTGATAACGTTTGCAATCAAACGCAATTGTTTTTTCCCGTCTGGCGACAATTTGTATGAACCGCTGGGGAATAAGATATCGCTGTTGACAATAAAGCGATCACCATCGGTTTGAATCGACGTGCGGTCACCCACCGCCAGCTTTACAGCCTTGTAGAATTCAGACTGGTACTGTGACATATCTTTTAATTCTGCAACCTTGTCCGCCAAGGCACGGTTTAAACGCGATGACATTTCTACGTACTGGATTTCCTGGGCCCTGGATTTTTCTTCGGCAGCGTCTAAGGCGGACTGTAATTTTGCCAATTGTTCCGCCAAGCGTACACGTTGTAATTCCATTTCATCCTGCAACTGTTTACGTTGCTGTTCCAGTTCAGCGGTTTTTTCTTTGTCCAGATTGGCCTGGGTCAAACGGACCGTTAAATCATTAACCATTTGTTGTAATTCGTTCCCATGCGCCTGCAGTTGCAGTACCTTGGCCTCGTACGCGGTAACCAGGTCGGCAACACTGGAATCCATCTGATCTAATTCATTATTTAAATCGGCATTCGATTGTTCCAAATCTTGCAGTTGATTGCGCGCTAAAATCAACAGGCGTTTGGCTTCTTGCTCATCCAGGGACATCTGCTCAATTGTTTGTGCCTGTTCTGCGTTGGCAGCCTTTAGCTCTGCAACAGCCTTGGAATTTGTGGTTTTGTTGAAAACACTGGTGGTTGTCCACAAAAACACAAAAACAATCATCATGAATATTAAAATAATCACCAGATTTGAAAATAAATCTACAAATCCTGGCCATGCATTTGTTGATGTGCGATAACGTATGTTTATCATGATGCTTCTCTCTCTTGCTTAAAAAAATATCTGTTTATGCGTCTGCCCCTGTTTGCCCCGATGTCTGATTCGCCTTGGACAATTCATGCGTGGCCAAATTTATTTGCGGCAAAACCTGGCTCACAGATTCAGGCGTGGCAACATGTGCGCGTGCAGACAAATAATCTTCTAGTTGGTGATAAATCGCGTTCTGGGCCGACTGAACCTGCAATCCCAGGAATCCAACCGTCAAACTGCCCCCCAGCCCTAACAACGAACTGGTAAAAGCGGTGGCCATGCCCGCCAACGGTTGCGACAAACCAGCCTGCATAGATTGCAATACATTTTCGTCCGAAAAATTCAAATTACCTATTAATTCCGCAAAACCACCAACAGTCAATATCAACCCCCAAAATGTCCCCAGCAATCCCAGAAAGATTAAAGTATTTGTTATATAACGAACCGATTCACGACAATCTTCGAATCGCAACAAAATCATATCCATAAAACCATTCAGCGTTGACGCATATATCTGTTTTGGATGCGATATTAACATCTGGGCAACAGGACGCAATAAAAGCGGTGGCAATGCCAAACGCCGACGTCCCATAGTATAACCCTGCAACCATTTGTATTCAGGCAATAACTGAAACATCAAAACAAAACACAAACCGATACCAAACAAAGTGGTGCCAATAATAACACCATTTAACCAAATGTTCGCCAGTGAAATTGCAATAAAATCAGCCCAAAAATACAAGACACCTGCAACCAATAATGCGGTAAATAATGCCATCCTGTTAAGTGCGCCGTGAAAGTGTTTTGTCATGTATCAGTTCCCCCGCTTAATCATAGAATAGTAAAATTTGATAAATATTGTCAATAGTGATTATTGTGAAAGTATTTACCGCATTTATTTGCATACCGCAACATAGGGCGGAAATGATCGCGCAGCATCAATTTCACCATCGCCACAATCCATACAATTAAAACGTCTGTTTTGCGAATACGACCGACCCAATGGGACCGCAACAGCAGATACAGCCGAAACAGAATCAATATATGTGCGTCCAGGGAACCCAAAATAGAATGCGCGTGTTGGCCCGCTGCATTCCGCAACCGCACCTGGATAACAATGCGGGTCTGACAATCGTTCCGGATCCGGGACACATGACGACACACATGTTTCTGGATCGGTTATCATCCGCTCGCAATCAGTACAAGATGTCTGAGGAACGCGCAATGTTGCCCCCAGGCCACCATAGACGGCACCAGACGTCACATTTAAACACTTTTTTGTTTCAGAATACGTATTGGGATCCGTGACACATTCCCATTCCAAAGTATTATAATTTAAACGCGCAACCATTTTATCTGGGCAACTTTTTTCTGGGAATGGGTTTATACATTCCCATAAACTGTCAACCATAACAGCGGTTTGATTGTCCGCACACAATGGTTTACGTGATTCATCTGGGACACATTCATACAAATCAGAATCCCATATCATGTCACCGCCACAATCTGTTTTTGTGTTGTATCCGATACACTGCCAACGGCCAAATCGATACGTTTTTGCCGTCCCAACAGGACATATAACATCAGGGGACGCGGCCAGGTCGTAAACCGTTGCAGCATCTGGTATTTCATACTGCGTAAAATATACCAATTGGTTGTCCGTTAATTCCATTGCATCTACAATTTCAGCAGGAATTGCGCGCAGATATGATGTACCCCCAGACATTATCATTTTGTCACGCAATATTCCAAATGTGCCCGCGTCTGAATAATACTGTTCCAGCACATCCATCATTGCATTATTATCCTGGGCGTCCAGGGGGGCGGTCGCCGTTACAATATAGCTGAATGCAGGTTTTTTATTTTTTACAATTTCGCAATTGGTTATTTTTAATTTATCATCAAGACAAATAAATTGGCTGATAATATCATTTTGTGCAATACAAACATCATTAAATTCTGTCCCATTTATTTGCGCGTTGTGTACGGCGGTTGCACACTGGGCAATGGTGCGCAAATCCGATCGCAAAACGGCATATTCTGTATCATGCTGTGACACAGTTTGACTGGGCGAGCCCATCAGGTAATAGCCAGCCATAAACAATGCAACCAAAATCATGATAAAAATATTCATCATTCCCCCTTGCGATTTATAAAAAGTCTAGGTAATATACAAATAAATTGCAACAGAAATCAGGTATGATGATGAAAAAAATTTGTTTACTGTTTGTATTGTTCATTATGTCGGCATGTGGTTTTCACCCCATGTTTTCTGGCCAGGATACAAATATCTATGTCGAACCTATCAGCGGAATTAATGGAATAGAATTGCGCAATGCCCTGTGGACCAAATTCGGTGGCCAACACAATCCAGATGCTACATACAAATTAACGGTTAAGCTAAGCAGCCCAAATACCCAGTACAAAGCACTGGAACGAACAGGCGATGCGACGTGGCAGGAAATATCCATGACAGCAACATACGTTTTAACACATGATGGCACCCAGATTGCGTCCGGAACGGAACAGGCCGCCGAATCGTACACGTTTGTTCAATATTTGGTCGCATCAAACGCATCATATAATAATGCGGTAAAAAATACTATTAATGTTCTGGCCGAAAAGATTGGGACGCGCGTAATTGCAGAAACCCTTAAGTATTCGCATATGGACAAGACGGTTGCAGAAAAATGAAATGGAAAGATGCCGATTTTAAAACAGGAATTGAAAAAGTTCGCGCCGTGTTAATTTATGGCCCTGATGCGGGTCAGGTTGATGAATATTGTGATTTAGCAATTGAAAAATTGGGCATAGAAAAAGACAACCTGTTCGCACTGGATTCAGATGAGTTGCGTGAAAAACAAGATGCCCTGTTTGCAGAAGCATGCACACAGTCCATGTTTGGTGGGCGCAAAATGGTTATTATTTCTAATGCAGGTGATGCGTGCGCAAAACAGATTTCCGAACTGGTTAATCACCCGGGGCTGTGCGCAACCGTAATCGTAGCAGGCAGTGATTTGCGTTCAGGCGGGGGATTGCGAACCCTGTTTGAAACATCTGACAACATGGGGGCACTGGCATGCTATACAGACGATGCACGAACGTTGGCGACACTGATACGAAATGAACTGTCTGCGGCTGCAGGTATTCAACAAATAACCCCCGAAGCAATGGCATATATGACATCGCATCTGGGGGGAGATCGTGGAATTACACGTGGTTTTTTAACAAAAATCGCACTGTACGTTGATGACAAGCGTATTGTTGAATTATCAGATGTTGAAAAATGTTTGCCAGATACAGGCGCTGCGGATTTAGATGATTTCTTGTATTCGTTAACGGCGGGACACATTAAACCAACAATGTTGGCACTGGACAGATTGTTATACGATAACAAAGAACCCAATATGCTGGTACGCATGCTGAACGGGCATTTTAAGAAATTACAAACCGCAGTTGTTGATGGACATTTACCACGGCTGTTTTGGAAGGTCGAAGATAAATTTAAACAAGCTATTAAGATCTGGCCTGATTCGGAAATTACGGCGGTATTAATACGATTAAATGAACTGGAACGCCAATTGCGCACAACAGGAATGCCTGCCGAGGTTTTAATTCGCGACTTTGCATTAAAACTGTGTGCACGTTCGGCAAAATTGGCTATTAAACGGAGGAATTGATAAACTATGTTAGCTTCGGTTTACGCACCAAAAGATTTTAAGCGCCTGCGTGCCGCAGGGGATGTTGTCGCACGCTGTTTTGATTTTATTTCGCCACATATAAAGGCAGGAATTTCAACCGGCGAAATAGATCGAATGGTCGCACAATTTTTAAAGGAAAATGGGGCACGTTCGTCTGACCTTGGATATCAAGGATATCCAAAACATATCTGTACATCTGTTAATGATGTTATCGTTCATGGAATTCCCAGCGATGAATGTATCTTAAAAGACGGCGATATAGTCAATGTGGATTTAACCGCAGAATACAAAGGATTTCACGGCGACGCGTCACGCATGTTCATGATTGGCAATGTTTCGCCCCAGGCGCGCAAATTGGTACAGGTATGCCAAGATGCGTTGAACGCAGCTATTTCAATTTGTGCCCCAGGCGTACCATTGTCTGAAATTGGCAAAACAATCGAGGCCGTTGTTAAACCGCATGGTTTTTCAATTTCACGTGACTTTGTCGGTCATGGAATCGGCAAGGTTATGCATGACGATCCACAAATATATCATTTCTATGATAAACGCTGGGACAAGGTTAAGATGGTCCCAGGATTAGTGTTCACAATTGAACCTATGATAAACACAGGGTCACCTGAATGCAAAATTGACGCAGATGGATGGACGGCGCGCACGGTTGACGGTGGTTTGTCTGCCCAATGGGAACACACAATCGGCATAACAGAAGACGGCGCAATAATTTTCACAGAAAAAATGGTTTAAGTAAAGCATGCCTGATAAAGACCAGCAGTTTCATACAGGTCATCGCGACAGATTAAAAGAAAAGTTTCTGGACAAGAAACTGGTCGAATATGAACAATTGGAATTACTGCTGTGCTATGCAATTCCCAGACGCGATGTCAGACCACTGGCCAGGAAATTGATACAACATTTCGGCAGCGTTTATTATGTATTGAACGCAAATATTGATGAATTGGTGGCGATTGATGGCGTTGGGCATTCCACGGCCGTGTTGATAAAACTGGTTCACAGTTTGATTTGTATCAGTCATGAAAAGAAATTAAAAGAAGGCTCTGCGTACATGAACCATAAAACATTGATGGATTATTGCAGAATGAGAATGACAGAGCTGAAAACTGAAGAATTTCATGTACTGTATCTGGATGCGGATTTCTGTCTGCAAAAACACGAGGTACACAGCCAGGGATCAACGGAATCTTCGAACGTGTATATCGAAAAAATTATGGAATATGCGCTGAAGAATAATGTAAAAAGTGTGGTGCTGTTACACAATCACCCATCAACAGATAACACATTTTCATCGGTTGATGTGCAATTGACCGGACAGTTAGAATATTTATTGAATATGTGCAACATAACACTGTACGATCACTTTGTTGTGTCGGGTGGCATCGTGCATTCTATGCGCGATGAACAATTGCTGAATAAATCTAAAAACCAATTTTCTAACTAGAACAATTCTGCGACATCGCAAATGCGTCCCAGCTGTTCTGGTGCACCGGCCGTAATTTTATCGCCATTTAAACTGTATTGCGTTTTGGTTGCCATGGTTGGTGTCGGCCAACTTTCTTCGAATGGACGGGAAATAATCGTTGCACCAAATGTCGGTTTAAAGTGAAACTGAATCAGACGCAATGCACATTCTGCACCGTGTGTTGTCCTGAATCCATCCGGTGTAATATCGCGCATTTTACCATCAATATTTAATTCAATTTTATATTCATGATAATCGTGCGCAGTGCCGGTTGCAACGTATGTGCGTGTAATTAAATCGGCGACACCGTCGTGATTTATATCGCGACGAAATTTTTCGACACTTTCGATACCTGTTCCAAACTCGTCCAATTCGCCCTGGGTTGTTTCATCAGGCGTACCCAGACCATCTGAAAAATCAACATATTTTTCAGCCATATCAGGTTCTGTGTCAATCACAACAGGTCCAGATACCGTGGTTTCTGGGGCAGACTGTGTTGTATCTTGGCCTGGCATCATAAATACCAAGACCCCGCCCACAATCAGAATTAATACAATCAGCAACACAATTAAAATTTTATCGCCTGCGCTTCGCATTGTTCATCCTTTTGGGTTATATCTGTGTGACTTTACCTGGGCGCCAACCTTCGACATGCCTGATAGCGTTGGCAACGCGTGTTAATTCTTCGGCACTCAGCTCTGATATCTTACGGCTGATTGACAGCCCTGTCAAGCGGGCAACTTGACGTTGGTATCCGGCTGTATCATTTCCATCAGACGGTGGGGCCCAACGGCTGATTGCACCTGCAACAGTCAGGTTTTTATAATTGTTGGTTAATAATAATTTTTTTATTGCCAGCATACCGGTTTGTTCATCTGGAAATACCGCAAATCCACCTGCCGAACCAATCCCGCCGACCGAACGCGAAAATTTCCCAGGGCGAATATTCCCAGGATTATTATTTCGCCACGCACGTGTACCGCCGGAACGTTTATACTTCTTGCCATCGGTGCCAACCACAATCACATCATATCCAGATGCCGTTGCACTGTGATAACCAGCCGTGGACGATGGCGTGCCAACATCCACAGCCGATTCGGTCGTTTCGATTCCTATGTCTATGCCGGCAAGTTCGCTGGGTGTGGTCGATTCTTCTTCTGAATATATCACGCCGGAATCGAATATATCAAAGACTTCGTACAAATCATCTTGGCCCTGGGATTTTAACCGGGCGTTGCGCGCATCTAATAATTTATTCACTTCTGACATCGGAATGGAAATAGTACGACAACCATGCGCAAACAAATCATCGCCATAGATAAAATTCATTATTGGCTTTGCTATTGACAGAACACCAAATATGATAATTAGATTGCGCATGTTTGTAAAAAAATCATTCTTTGCGCCACGTATCATCGATATTGCCCAGCCCGTTAACATTGCACCAGTTAAAAACATAATAAACCACCAGGCATAGTCTATAAATGTTTCAAAGCTGCGCAATATACACGATGGATCTTCCATGTACACAAAATCGGGATCTACGCGAATGTTGTAGAACCCGGAATTTGTTAGCAATCGAATAATCGTATCTGAATTCATAATATTTTATTTATGCGCCCTGCTTTTTTGACGCAGCAGGTGTGAAGAAGCCAGGAATAGCATATTCTTCGTCATTGGCAGCAACACCAGCCCAACCAAACAAGTCACCCATTAAACCAGTATCTTCGCGTTTCATTTTTTTAAACGGCAAAATGTTTTTTAGTTTACCAATTTTGCCCTGGGTCCCAGAACGATTCCCCGTGGGAATTTTATCCTCGGTATCAACAAATTCAGTTGCCAATTTTGCCAACGTTGCATCTGTATCATCCGTGTCTAAGATGTCAATACTGTCTGTGGACATAACATCTGAATCTGGGATTTGAACGTCTTCACGCAGCGGTGTCATACTTTCCAATAATTGTTCCAATGTTTTTTCAGGGGATACGACGGGTGCATCTTCTGTTATCATGTCGCTAATTGTAACACTGTTAACACTTTCATCTGCATTATCAACGGTTTCAGACAAATCGGTATCGATACAAACGTCTGATATTACCGCCGTGGTGTCAATCGTATCAATCGCGGTTGCGGATTCTTCTGCCACTGGTAATATGTCTGTGTTGTTTGCGACAACCTCTGACATAGATTCAACTACTGTGTCCGTTGTTTCCGAATCATTTGATTGGTTGGCGGATAAAATCGATAGAATTGGGATTACCTTTTCAGGTTCTGTTTCAACCGCGTCTGCGTTTTCAAGCACTGCGGCATCAGCATCCGTGTCAGCTGGCTGTGCGCATTGTTCTGAGATTACAGATATTTCTGGTTCTTGGACCGGTTCGACAATATCGTCACACACATCAACCGCAGATACAACAGGCATAACATCATTGATTTCTGGTTCATCATTGTGATTTTCTGGGCACACAGATTCGGCGGGGATATTTTCTGGCACAGTTGCAACAGACGGCACAAAATCAGTTCCGGCCAATGCGCAGTCGCGATCCACGGGAACCCCGAACAAAACCGTATCATTGTCCAGGCCCAACGCACCGCGCACCGCGTCAAATGCAGCGCGAATTTCGTCCATTTCAAACACTTCGTTACCAGAAATATAGATTATTTTAGTCTTCATAAATTTATCCCCCACAATATATGAGCGCATTATATCACATTTTAGGGTTGAACGCATATAAAAAATGTCTTAAACTGACAATATGGCAGATTTAAAACAACAAATTTTTCAAGAATTGTCCAACCTGGAAGAAGCTGCAGCCAGACTGCGTGGCACTGCGATTCATGCAGGCAAACAAACTGATTTGGAGGTGGCGATACTGACCGAACAGGTCCGAACACTGCGTGACAGAAATGCACGCGCCGCGGACATGATTGATAAATCTGTGTCTATATTAAAGAAGTTGAAGAAATGAGTGTTGTTTCAATACCAATCGTAAATAAAAATTATCCAATGGGCTGTGAAGACGGTCAAGAGGCGCGCCTGGTTGAATTAGGACGGATGGTTGACGCACGCGCACGTCAGATATTGGACAAAATTGGCCCACTGCCTGAAAATTCACTGTTGGCAACACTGTGTATCGTGTTGGCGGACGAAGTGAACAATCGCCCGACACCGGCGGCCAGCGATGCCGACCTGAAAGAAATTCTGGCCCGAATACGCGAGATTAAGCATAAACTGGCACAATAGCATCCCCCAATCGGGGGATTTTTATTTATTCCTGCGGGGGGGACACGATGGTTTGGATTAATTTATTATAAAGCATAACCTGGGTCCCGCGGTCAAGCCGCGGGATGACAGTAATTTTTTGTTCCTGCGTAGATGACAGGGCGCAAAAAAATCCCCCGACGGGGGGGATTTTATTCACACTTATATTCGCCTGTATTCCATGTTCTACCGGTGCCACTGGTGCCACTACCAGTGCCACAATCACAGTCTCCATTTACCCATGACCCACCGGCTTGTTCGCACCACCATTCTGCGGTTTGGCATACCATGTCGGCGGTATTCCATTTTGCGCCATCTGGGCAAACACATCCATGAGTAGTAGTATTCCATTTTCCACTAACAACACCTGTCCCTGTGCCATTGGTACAATTAACATATGCACCTGAACTGACACAGGCGCCGCCATCCCAGACTGTACCATTAGTGCATTTGCATGTACCATTGGCATCCGGGGCCTTGTTCGTATCTTTACAATCGCATGTACCGTTATTCCATGTGCCACCGGATTCTTTACAGGCAACCTGTGTCGTATCTGGGGTTGGGGTTGGGTTCTCGTTGCCAGAATCTGGGGTTGGGTCTGGGGTTGGGATTGGAGCTTGTGTATTGCCGGAACCCGTGGTGCCACCCGTTTCAACATCTTCCTCTATGATGTCGGCGCCCATCATGGCCAATATCCATTCGTTGCGTTTGACATCCAGACCAACATCTTGGTCTGATATGCCGTTCACAGACATACATGTGATAATTTGTGAATTACAAGCCTTGGTCGCGATTTTATTCTTGGTCGACATTGTCGTGCCACGATTCGCATCAGGATCATAATTGTTGGCGGTCAGACAGCTGCTGACATCTTTGACGCATTGTTCCGCATAATCGGACAATATTGTATCCTGGGTCGCCTTGACATTAATCAGTGTGCGTTGCAGGTAATCATTGATTACCGTGTTGTTTACAATATATTCACGATCCGAATTGTTCGTGCCAGAATACGTGTAATCCTGACACTGATTCAATACAGACATGCAATTGCCGTAATTTTTGTTTTCTGATTTGTTGTAATAACCAATCTTGGATTGCAGATATTTAGATATATTGTCCGTCGATCCATCGAT
>JAZROU010000045.1:0-6500 GCA_045648865.1 Candidatus Enterousia sp. | reverse complement strand
TTTTGATAGTCAGCTTCTTAGGCTTAATCAAAGTCATCCAATTTTTTTCAATCATTTATGTTTCCTTTTAGCTTAGTTTATCATTTTCGCCAAACGGCATGCACATAAAGCGCATTTCGCCGCAAATTCTATACCAACATCACACAAAAGTCAATCTGTTATTCACAAAAAACAAAAACCGAAACCACAGTATACAAACGCCACATAAGTTGTTGGGACCGCCCACAGATGTAACATTAGATTTTATGAAATTAATTATAATAATTTAGATAAAAACAAATCGGACATCATGCTGTACAAATGCTACATTAGATGCCCGATTTGATTGTCAGATGAATTATTTTAATTCATTTAGAACTGGCCACGGAATTTAATCATCCCTGTCTGTGACGTATAATCCTGGTGCAAATCCAGATCATACATCAAGGATACTTCCACGCCCTTGTACAGTGCGGTCAACCCGATACCGAATTCACCACCCATGCGTGACAGACGTTCGCCATCAACCTTGTACGATGCAACCCCCGGCATAACAACCGTTGCAGACGCATCATCGCTGATGAAATCATACGTCATCGCCGCACGCAGTTCTGGACGCAACTGAATTGCCCAGTCGTTTTCGATTGCAAATGCATATTTCAGCCCCGCAACCCCCGACAAGAAGTCTGTATCCAATGCTTTAACAGACGAAAAATTCAGCCCATCTGTATATCCATCTTGGGCGATATGCAGATAACGCAAACCAGCCTCTGGTGTGATACCACTTGCAAAGTCATAACCAGACATCAATGCCGCGCCATACGAATTAACATCATAACTATGATTGTATGTCACGCCACCAATCGCATGCTTATTATCTGTATATTCGGACATGCTATAAGTTGCAGTTGCATTTACAAACCAGTTATTTGGTTTATACTGGCCATACAGGAACAATGTCTTGCTGTCAATATCAGTATGCACACCATCTGCATGAACATCTGAATTATTGAATGCCAAACCTGCACCGACGGTCCACTTCTTATCAATTGTGGTATCCGCCCCCAATGCAACCCCGCGTGTATATCCATGGAACGCATCTGCAAATTTAGACTTGTTAAACAATCCCTGGGCCCAGAAACCATTTTCCTGTGACACTTCATCACCACCGGCGCGTCCGACAGAAATACCGCCCGACATACGTCCCGACGCCAACGACAGAACCTGATTCTGAACAGATGCCGCTGCAGCCTGGGCCACAGGTTTATCTGTTGGGTTCAGCTTCTTGGTTTCTTTTTCAACTGTCGCAATGTCACCACTATTTAATGCTTCCTGCAATGCCAATGACACCTGATTCGCTTTACCACTGTTGGAATTTGCCAACCCCACCACAGCACCTGCCGCCTGGGTTGTAACGCCAACCGTTTCTGCGATATCTGCAACAGATTTGGTTATAATTTTAACACCGTTCTCATCAATACCTGCGATTTCATAAATATCACCAACGGTAACCTGTTCTAATTTAACAATTTCACCGTTCCAAATATTATAGGTTCCAGCTGCACCAACATTCAATTCGAACATCGCGTTTTCACCAACCGTCACATCGCCGATGAAACGACCGTACGAAGTACCACGCACCGAGTCATTTAACATTGACGCAACAACTGTGCCCTGCAAATCAATGGTATTTTGGCGTATCACCGCAGTTCCCATATCCAATGTGGCACCCTGTGCCAAATTAAACACACCTGTTCCTGTCACACCACCATCAAATGATGTTGTGCCACCTGTGATATTTAATGTTCCCATGTTATGGATATCATTTGCCAAGCCGTTGGCCACATTTCCACTGAATACATTTGTACCCGCCAAATTGATTGTACCGCCCGCATCATTGTAGATTGCACCACCTAATTCACCGGCTGTGTTATTTACAAACTCATTATTTCCAGACAGGTAGAACACCCCGTGATTTGTTGATTCTGTACTTGTATCATCATCTGCGTAATAGTTTCTATCTACACCATTATAAATCGCACCACCTGATTTTCCAGTACTGTTTGTATAGAACTTAGCATTTGTAAAATATACCTCGCCATCATAAATACTTTCCATGGCACCGCCATACTTTGCAGCCTTGTTACCAGTAAATTCAGCATTTTCAAATTTTAAATAACCACCATCCCTGGATGTATTATGACGTGCAGATACAGCACCACCACTAACACCAGATTCATTATTCAAGAATCGAACATCTGTCAGAGTTGCTTTCACCTTTTGTCCTGCATACAATGCACCACCACCGTTTGCATTGGACGCCGCTTCATAAACTTCCCCATCCAAAATAACTGTCTTGCCTGCGGTATTATTTTCAAAATCCACCCCTGTTACTGTAGCATCCAAATACAACCCCAAGGCGCCACCATCAGCGGTCGCATGATTGTTGCTGAATTTTCCACCTGTTATTGTTGTCTGTCCGACTTTACCAGATGTTGCGAACGCACCACTAACATATGCCAAGTTATTTTCAAAATTCGAATTTTCTACGACCAAGACACCATTATTTTTTATTGCTCCCCCAAAACCGTCCGCAACTATGTTGGCATCAAATTTTGCACCAACGACTGTCATACTACCTTTGTTAAAGATTGCGCCACCTTCATCTATGGCTGTATTTCCTTCAAATTCGCCACCAACGATTTTCATACTGGCCTTATTATCTTTTTTATCTGGCATACCATCGTTATAAATCGCACCACCATTTACAGCACTATTACCTTCAAAATCGGTATTTTCCATATAAACCGCATTTCGTTCTGTCTTACTGTCATAGAACGTGGAATAAATTGCACCACCCTTCATTTCTGCAGAATTTCCTTTGAATTCTGCTCCAAAGATATCTAACTTCGCCTCGCTATTATCACCCATTGATGGCGCACGCATAGAAATCGCACCACCGTCCGATGTAGAAGAATTCCCCACAAAACCAGAATTTGTAATTTCTGCTACAGAACTTGCCCCAAAGAATAATGCACCACCACCGTCAATTGATGTATCCGAATCTGAATTATCACCAATCACAGTACCATACACACTGTTACCTATAAAATCTGCATTTTCTATTTCCGCAATACGCCCCAGCCACATTGCACCACCAGCTGCATAAGCCGCATTATCTTTAAACTGCACACGATTGCCATTATAATCTTTTACATATATTTCTGCCGGGGTATCAAAACTACTTGATTGCCCAACAACACCACCAACACCCCAAATATCATGTGCAGATTTAATATTTGAATACGAACCGCCCTCTATGGTTAGTTTAGATCCTTTGGACACCTTAATCAATCCCGCATCCCATGTTACATCTTCTTTTGGATCTGTTGAGAAATTATCGACTGCTTTATCAGTCCACGTAAGTTCTGAACCCGGTTCTGTAACGATACGTTCCACATCTGCCATTGCGGGCATAATTGCCAAGGCTGGCAAAATACTGCAGACTTTTAACAAATCCGCCAAATGCTTTGTATTGGACATAAATATCTCCTTTCTAATATTTAAGAATCCGTCCCTATCGGATGATTTTATTCATAGCATATTTATTTTTTTATTCAATAAAAAAAAGATTCCTATTTCCCCCTTATTGAAACAAGCAAAAAATATGCCACCAAAGAAATTTGGTGGTCGGGTGGGTTAAGAAAATCACCAGAAAGCATGACCCCGCCAGCCTTTGGGAAACCCTGTTTTTATAACTGACGGCCCCCCGACCCATAATGGCGGGGTTTACAGCAATACCCAGCACAGCGTGCACAAATATTGCTTTTTTGCGGATTCAATGCGGTGTACCGCATTTCTTTCTGATGGGCTTTCTTACGACCCCGAAACCAAATCCCTTTGGATTCGCGATTTATGATAAATTTTACACCTAAAAAAATCAACAGAAATATTAATTCACAAAAACATAAAATTTGCATTTATCATATTGTTAATATAAAATACTGCATATTATGGTACGTCAAATTATTAAATCAGGTCAGGTTTCAGAAAATCGCAAAGCGCGATTTAATTATTCTATCCAAGACACTATTGAGGCTGGCATATCCCTGACCGGTGCAGAAATAAAATCAATTCGTTATGGTCTGGTAACCATTGTTGACGGTTTTGTCCAGCGACGTGGTGACAACCTGTTTCTGGCGGGGGTTGAAATTCAAAAATTACCAACCGCGGCCCGTATTGTAAACTTTGACGAACGTCGCAGTCGTCAATTATTATTGCACAGGAATCAGATAAATCGCTTAATCGGTAAATTACAGGAAAAAGGCGCAACAATCGTACCCCTGAAATTATATTTTACCAACCGCGGTAAATTAAAGGTTTTGCTGGGCATCGGCTATGGCAAGAACAAGGTCGACAAACGCGAAACAATCAAACAACGCGAATGGGATAAAAACAAGGCCCGAATTCTAAAGGGACGATAAAACCGCCACTTGGGCGGTTTTCTTATTTCAGATAGAAGGTTATAGTTGCAACCACACGCACCTTTTTGTTTATTGCCTGGCGCTCGTTCGAAGACCACGAATCTGTTGGGTCGCGCGATTCGATACTGAACACCCCCTGGTTTGCACTTTTTATTTTTCCCAAACGCGCATCTGCATCTTTGGCGAATTGTTCACCGGCCGCGGTGGCGTTTTTTGTCGCCTGCTCTATCATAGAAATTTTTATATCGTTCAGCCCATTAAAAATATAAATTGGCCCAGCATAATCTTCGGTAATGGTAATCCCGCGCCGAACCAGTTCCCCCATACGCCGCGACACATCATCCACCAATGCGACATCATGTGACCGCACCATAACCCCTGTTTCAATAACATATCGGCCGTCATTTTGCTGGCTTTTCAATTCTGCATCTGTATAACCTGCATACTTATCACGCACCTGCACGCGCAGTTTTTGAATATCATCCGGCGCAAATCCCGAATCGATTAAAAACGTATTTATTTCTGTTATATCATTATCGATACGCTGTTGCAGTTCTGCCAAATCACCGCCAACCCCATTAATCTTTATATTCCATACGGCGGTATCTGCAACCACATCGCGTTCTGCCAGTCCCTTGACCGTCACCGTCCGCCCGGACATTGCGCGATAAACCCCATCGCCAATAAAATATCCCCCCAGCGCAACCCCAAACGCCAACACAGCCAACCAGACACCCGGCACAGATTTTAATTTTTGTGTAATACTCATTGATAACCTCCTGCTCTTTCTTTTCGCAGAATAATACAAATTACCACCATCTGTCAAAGTCATTTATTGCGAACAATTTCCCCAATTACATAATTAGCCAACATCAAACCAAATGTACCCGTCACCGTTACATTTGACCCCAGATTTTTCGCATGTCCATCAACAGGTCTGGGTGTTTCATCAGAATAAACCGCCGGAAAATCAGGCAAATCCATATCCCGCACCAATCGACGAATACGCGCCGCCAGCGGGCACACACTGGTCTTTGATACCGACGCAATTTTTATCCTGGTCGGATCCAGCTTTGACGCAGCCCCCATACTTGTAATCAACGGCACACCATTTGCACTGGCCCACCTGTACAATGCGACCTTTGATTCAACCGTATCTATTGCATCAATTACAAAGTCTGGCATAATGTCCAGTTTTACACCATCGTCCCAAAACAAATTCCAGGCATCAACCACGGCATCTGGATTTATGTCCAAAACACGCGCACGCGCAACATCAACCTTTGGCAATCCAATTGTTGATTGAACGGCGAACAGTTGCCGATTTATATTAGACGCTTCTACAACATCAAAATCCACAACAATTAAATGCCCAACACCTGTGCGTGCCAGTGCCTCGATTGCGAACGAACCAACCGCGCCACATCCAACAACCATAACAACTGATTTTTTCAACTTTTCCACCGCCGCATCACCAAACAGCAACCGCGTTCTGTACAACCTATCCATTTTTCAACATCCGTATTGTATTTTCATAAAAATTGCACCCGCAACAAACTGTTGCAAATTTTTTTTCAACATCAACTATTTTCATTACGTCATCAGAATCTGTTTCTATTAAAATTCTGTCATGCGGAATATGCGCCACCACCGCAGACACATCACGAAACGAAAAATACGCATTATATTCGCCAACCATTCGCGCAACATCCCCCCAATTGCCTGAAAATCGATGAAACAATATAAATGGTGGCCGCCTTTGACTAAAACACTTTAACACACGCATCATTTTATCCCACGCACCAACACAGTGCACATGAACCCCACGTTTTAAATCCGTTGCGATTTGCATTTGCCGCACAAAAACATCTATCTGCCTGTCCATATCCGGCCTGTTTTTATCCAAACCGATTTCCCCCACCATAATATCACTATTACCCTGCAACAAACGCTGTAAATCCATATCCCACCCATCGTACAGTTCATTAACAAACCACGGGTGCACCCCGACCGCCCCCCATACATTTTCACCCCCCC
>JAZROU010000044.1:0-2713 GCA_045648865.1 Candidatus Enterousia sp. | reverse complement strand
TTATTTCTTTTTCGCCAAATGTCTGCTGCGAATAATCATCTTAGCAGTACGTTTATTGCTACGGGTACGATATCCCTTGGCTGGAATACCTGTACGTGATACCGGTTCGTGGCCCTTAGAATGACCATTACCACCACCCATTGGGTGATCTACTGGGTTCATCGCCATACCGCGTACTGATGGGCGGATACCCAACCAACGTGCGCGACCTGCCTTACCCAAGTTGACATTACGCTGATCTGGATTAGATACGCTGCCAACTGTTGCCAAACAATCGGAATGAACTTTACGCAACTCACCACTGTTCAATTTAATCTGTGCATAAACACCGTCTTTACCCATCAACTGGGCATAGCAACCTGCACTACGTGCCAACTGACCGCCTGCGCCTGGTTTCAATTCAATGTTATGTACGATTGTACCGATTGGCATATTCTTCAATGGCATTGTGTTACCCGGTTTAATATCTGCATACGCAGCCGAAATAACCACATCACCCGCCTTTAAATCGCGTGGTGCCAAAATATAAGAACGCATTCCATCTGTATATTCAATCAATGCAATAAATGCTGTACGGTTTGGATCGTATTCCAGGCGCACAACTGTCGCAGGAACATCCAACTTTTTACGTTTAAAGTCAATCAAACGATATTTACGTTTATGACCACCACCTTGGTGCATAACTGTTACATGACCAAAGTTATTGCGTCCACCCTTGGACTTCAAACCAACTGTCAGTGCCTTTTCTGGCGCACCACGGTGTAATTCACTGCGATCGACCTGGGTCAATCCGCGTGTACCTGGTGTTGTTGGCTTATAATGTTTCAATGTCATTTTTTCTTACCTTTGTTTTCTCACCCTGACACTAGCATCCTTATATACGGGTTCTCTGCCAGGGCGGTTTATTATACTATATATTTGCTGACAAATCCAGTTTTGCATCTGCCGGCAAAGATACATATGCCTTTTTAACAGTGCGCTGTGTACCTGTGCTGCGACCACGGAAAGTTTTTACCTTACCCTTGGTAACTACAACGTTAACCTTGGTTGGTTTTACGCCATAGATAGCCTCTACTGCACGTGCCACATCTTCCTTGGTCGCATCAATTGCAACTTCGAATGCCACACCATTGCTTTCAGACAGTCTTGCTGCCTTTTCCGAGATAATCGGACGACGCAGTATATCATAAATACCGGCTGTCGCAACGATTTTTTTCTCTGCACTTACTTTCTTTTCTGCCATTTTGCTTACCTCAATTCTTTAATTGATTACGCCAATCTTGCTTCAACCGCTTTGACTGCGTCCGCTGTCAAAACCAATTTTTCATGTTTCAAGATATCCAAAACGTTCAATCCAATCGTTGGCAACACATCAACATTCGCGATATTTGCCGCTGATTTTTTAAAGTTTTCATCTAATTCTGCGGCCCCTACGAACAAAGCAGATGCAATTTCCAACTTTTTCAGCTGTTTTGCAAACGCGTTTGTCTTCGCTGCTGCCAACTTTTCAGAATCAATGATAACCAGGCTGCCGTCTTTCGCCTTGGATGACAAAGCCATCTTCAGACCCAATGAACGGATTTTCTTTGGCAAGTCAATAGAATGATCGCGAACGACCGGTCCATGAACTACGCCACCGCCACGCATGTGAACATTGTATCTTTCACCCTGACGTGCATTACCTGTCTTTTTCTGTTTGAACGCTTTTTTACCACTGCCCTGAACATCCGATACTGTTTTAACTGCATGTGTACCTGCGCGTGATTTTGCACGCTGCCATGTAACAACACGATGCAGGATGTCTGCGCGTGGTTCCAATCCAAAGATGCTATCCGCCAGTTCAACCGAACCAACTTTCTTTCCATCGAAATTAATAATATCTAATTGCATTTTAATTACCTCACTCTTGCTGTTAACCTATTATTCCGCAACAGCTTCTGTTTCGGTTGCTGTTTCAGCTACAACTTCTGCTGCTTTCGCTGCGACTGTTGGAACTGGCAAATCTTTGTGTTCTTTTTTGATTGCGTCTGTAACCAGAACAAATGTACCATTTGCACCTGGAACCGCACCTTCTACGAAAATCAGATTTTCTGCTTCGTCTGTACCGAACACTTTCAAGTTCTGAACTGTGACAGTTTCGTTACCCATCTGCCCAGCCATCTTTTTACCCTTCAATACACGGCCTGGCCATTCACGCATACCAGTACCACCGATGGAACGATGTGCCTTTAAAACACCGTGGGTTGCTTCTTTACCACCAAAGTTATGGCGTTTCATAGCCCCCTGGAATCCCTTACCCTTGCTTGTTGCTTGGACGTCAACGAATTGACCGGCAACAAAATGAGATGCCACCAACTGTGTCCCCGCTGGGATAACACAGTCATCCGATACACGGAATTCTACAACCTTGCGATATGGTTTTACGCCTGCTTTTTCAGCTGCAACCAATTGTGGTTTTGCTACATGTTTTGCCTTGGCTTCGCGCAAACCCAAAATGTTTGCAACATAACCGTTCTTTTCTTGCGTGCGATTTCCAATGACGGCGCAATCCCCCACAGACAAAACTGTTACAGGATGTGCAACACCGGCATCATCATACAGACGCGTCATTCCAATTTTTGTTGTAATTAATCCGCTACGTTTCATTTTTTTATGCCTTTTTTTATGTCAGTTGGTTGGTATGGTGTACACACTGCCATGCCAACACTAACAG
>JAZROU010000043.1:0-11921 GCA_045648865.1 Candidatus Enterousia sp. | reverse complement strand
GGTATGCCGATTGATTCCATGCGTTTGATAAAGTCAGGCAATTGCCAGAATGAAATTTGGTCGGGTTGCAGATATCTGTCCAGGACGGTTTGTGGTGTGATTAATGTCGGAATTTCCCAGTCGCCACGTGTAATTGTGCCGTTTGTGTTCCATATTGTCGCGTTGTGTGCCGACAGGCCAATGTCAGATAAAGTGACCGTGTTTGCCTGGATACGGTTCGTTAATTTAAATTCGGGTGTTTGGGTGTATATCGTTGCGTCTTCAAAGATTAATATGCGGCCCGCTTTGTGCATGTTTTTTGCGTTCATGGTGATAAAGCCGTTCTTGGATTCTTCGCGCAGCCATATGGTGTCATCGATTAACTGTAATTTTTCGGTTGTTATGTTCTGAACACTGATGTTTACAGAATAGGGATTGATGACGGTTGTAGCAAAAACGCCAATCAAAAATGCCCCAATCAGAAATGGCTTGGTCGATTTGTATGGTGATAAACCTGCACTGGATATAATGATGTTTTCACTGGATTTAGTAAGGTTGTATGATGTTAGCAACGTGCCCATAAATACGGCCATCGGTAAAAACATTGGTACGTATTCCAACAGACGCACCCAGGATTCATATAATGCATCAAATGCGGTCGGGTTCGATGGCAGACGTTCAACAAATGTCACCGCCAATATAATTCCGCATACAATTAACATAACAAGACCAACGCCGTAAAAAAATCGGCGCAATAAAAAACGGGTTAAGATATTTGTCCTGAACATGTTATGTATAGTATAACGCTAAATTTCATAATTGCAAAATTAAAATGATTGCGTATAATCTGGGCCAGATAATAAAAACAGGAAAGATGATATGGAAAAAAAACCAATTTCACGTGCGGGATTTGATTCGCTGATTAAAGAACTGAAAGATTTGCAGGAAAATCAAAGGCCAGAGATTTTAAAAACTGTGCAGTGGGCGCGTTCTTTGGGGGATTTGTCTGAAAATGCAGATTACAGTGCGGCACGTGAAAAACAGCGACAGATTGATGCGCGTATTCGATTTATCGAAAATGTTATTGAAAATGCCGTGGTGATAGATGTGGATTCTTTAACGGGTGATCGTGTCGTGTTTGGTGCACGCGTCGTTGCCGAAGACGAAGATGGTAATAAAATGCAGTGCAGAATATTGTCTGATATTGAATCGGATGGGCGGACCGTTATTTCATGCACATCACCGGTTGGGCGTGCAATGATTGGGCGATGTGTCGGGGATACGTGTATCGTGAAATTGCCAGGTGGCGAAAAAGAATATGAAATTTTGTCTGTCACATTCAAAGAATAGGGTGCGGGTATGGCAGTTCGTGTGTTGCCTGAATTTTTAATCAATCAAATTGCCGCCGGCGAGGTGGTTGAACGACCCGCCAGTGTGGTTAAAGAACTGGTGGAAAATGCGCTGGATGCAGGGGCAGACCAGATTCTGATTGATGTGACCGATGGTGGGCGCACAATGATAAGCATTGTTGATAACGGTTCTGGGATGGCGCGTGATGATTTAGCGCGCGCAATTACGCGACATGCAACATCTAAGTTGCCGACAGATGATTTGCTGAATATCAATTTTATGGGGTTTCGTGGCGAAGCGTTGCCATCAATCGCGTCTGTGTCTGATATGACAATTGATACATGCAATGGTGTGGATAAAAATGGTTGGCAGATTGATGCCACGTCAGGGGAAATTAAGCCTTCGAATTGGGAAAGTGGAACCCGTATTCGGGTGCAAAATTTGTTTTCAAAAACGCCCGCGCGATTAAAGTTTTTGCGCGGTGATCGGGCAGAGATGATGTCTGTGCTGGATGTGGTAAAGCGTTTGGCAATGGCGCGGTCAGATGTTGGGTTTGTGCTGAATAATAAGTGGCGATTTCCAAAGAACGATGATTTGTTAACGCGTATTGTGGCCGTTATGGGGGACGATGTTGTGGGGCGGATGCTGGATGTTGATGCAACGTCAGGCAGTAATAGTGATATGAAATTAAGTGGATTTATTTCAGAGCCAACATTGCGACGCGCGTCAAGTGTAGACCAATATTTGTTTGTAAATGGTCGACCGGTTAAAGATAAGGTTTTGGTCGGCGCATTGCGCGCGGCATATATGGATGTTATGCATGCGCGTGAATTTCCGCTGTGCGCGTTGTATCTGACGGTGCCAACAAATGCGGTGGATGTGAATGTGTCGCCCGCCAAGACCGAAGTGCATTTCTTGGAACCAAATCATGTGCGTGCATTTATTATAAAGACTTTGCGTGACCGGTTGGCGAAAAAGATGGTTCAGGATGTGCACCCGGTTGTGTCGCCTGTGACAGTGCAACGACCAATGGCAAATGTAGAGCCGGTTAAATTTGATTTTGGAATTCGGCGGGAAATTTTTCAGGTGCGTGATGATATTGTATTGCCTGGGCGCATAAAAAGTGAAAATGCAGATGCGCCAAAGCCTGTGATAGATGATATGGTTATTGCTGATTTGCCATTGGGGCGTGTCGTTGGACAGGTTGCGAATAAATATATTATTGCCCAGAAAGATAATAATATGGTTGTTATAGATCAGCATGCCGCGCATGAACGTATTACATACGAAAAATTGCGGACGCATAAAATCAAGACCCAGCCACTGTTGACGCCGATTGTTGTTAATTTGCGCGCCGAAGACGTTGTGGCAATTTCATCAATCGCAGATGAAATGAAGGCGTCTGGGTTGCATGTCGCAGAATTTGGTGATGATGCAATCGCAATATTTGAAAAGCCGGCGGATTGGGATATGAATTGGTCAGATGTGTTGCGCGATATTGCAGATGAAGTGCGTGCAAATGGACATTCGTCGGGGCTGAATGAAAAATTACATTTGAAATTGGCAAATTATGCGTGTCACCATTCTGTGCGCGCAGGGCAAAAATTGGATTTGGCCCAGATGGATGCATTGCTGCGCGATATCGAACGGACAGAGCGCGCAGGTCAATGTAATCATGGACGGCCGGTTTATAAATTTGTGCCTGTTTCAGAAATCGATGGATGGTTTGAACGATTGTAAAAAAAATGCCGCCAAATTGGCGGGTGTTTTTTATTTTGCCTGTTTCTGTTCGTACAGTTGTGCAAAATCAACGGGCTGCATCGTGAATGTTGGGAACCCAGATTCAGATGTCAGGCGTGTAATCATCGCGCGAACAGATGGGAACAATAATGTTGGAACGTCGATTAATAATGTGCGTTTCTTTGCTTCTTCGTCTTTTTCTTCTTCCATTTGGACCAGGCCAGAATATGTCGATTCAATCAAGAAAATCGATTTTTCGCCGGTTTCCAATTTAGAGTGCACCTTGGTAATCAAATCAACCATAAACAGATTGTTTTCTGCGCCCTTGATTTGGATGTCAATGTTGATTTCCAGCTTAGCCTGACCGTTATCGGACTTAAAGAACAATTCTGGTACGTTTGGGCTTTCAAATGAAATATCTTTTAAAAACTGTGAAATAATATTAAATTTTGCCATTCTAAAATCTCCTTCGGTCTGTTTGGCTAAAAAAAGTGCTCTGGACTTGTGTCCTGCTTTTATGTTAATATAACACTATAAAAGTTTTTTACAAGTGGGGGGCAGGTCAAAAATGCTTTTTTTAACAAAAAAAACAATTTTTAATGGGGTTTTAGGGATTTTTGCCGCGTTTGTTTTGGCGTCGTGCGATGTTTCGACGCCAACAGTGTCGGGGGATAATTCGGTTGTGCCATCTAATTTTAAACGCGTGTCGTATTCTGAATTGCCGGGGTGGCGCGACGATGATGTGCGATACGCATTACAGGCGTTTCGAAATTCGTGCAAGGCAAAAATTCAATATACAGGGCGTGTGATACCGGATCGTGAACTGTTTGCAGAAAAATGCCGCATGTTGCCCAGTGCGTCGGCCGATGTGGCGACGGTGCGCGCATGGTTTGAATCAAATTTCCAACCATATCAAATATACAATGAAAATGGTGGGGATAAGGGAACATATACAGGGTATTATTCGCCGATAATTCCTGCGTGTCGGACAAAAACCGCCCAGTGTAATGAACCGTTAATGGGAATCCCAACCGATGGACGTAATTACAAGGGTGTGCCAAAAAAAGATATTGTTGAAAAGAAAATAGGGCGCGTTTTGTACTGGGCAAATATTGTCGATGTGCAAAATATACAGATTCAAGGTTCCGGTAATTTGAGGTTGGAAGATGGGACAGATGTTAAATTAAACTTTGCCGCCGTTAACGATATGCCGTTTAAATCAATCGGTGAAGAGCTGCGCAGTCGTGGAATTAGGCCGGCGGGCGGATTCTCGTCCGAGGCCGTGTGGCAACATCTGAAGGCCAATCCAACTTTGGCGCGTGACGTGATTTATAAAAATCCACGCTATGTGTATTTCTATGAATCTGTACCACCAGATGTAATTGGAAAACTGGGGACGCCGTTGTCAAAAATACGCAGTGTTGCAATGGATGATGATTTGTACACATTGGGATTGCCGGTGTATGTAAATACGAATTTGTCAGATGGGCGGCCGTTCCGTCGACTGATGATTGCCCAGGATACAGGCAGTGCCATCCGTGGATGGATTCGTGCCGACATCTTTTTCGGCAAAGGGGACGAGGCATACAAATTCGCCCAGGGACAACATGCCCAGGGGCAGATGTTTATCCTGATGCCAAAAGAATATACATATGTCAAACCACGATAAAAAATTTGATGAACGGACCAAGCGCCCCCAGACCATTGGTGGGGCATTGGGTGGTTTGATTAAAATTTTTGGAGTTCGTGCATCGGATTCTGACCTGGTGGCGCGTTGGGGTGAAATTATGGGGCCCGATATCGCGGCGGTTGCGCAGTTGGCGGCAATTAAAAAAAATCGTGATGGAACATTTAATGTTGTTATCCGCCCGACACACCCAGCGTATGCACTGCAATTATCATATCAATCAGGTGAAATAACAAATCGCATTAATAAATATTTTGGATATGATGCCGTTGGTAAAATAAGTTTTAGGAAATAAAAACAAAGGGGATGCACATGTTATATCTGATTGATTTGTGTATTTTATTCTTAACATTTTTCTTGATTGATTCAATCCCATCGGAAATTCTGACGTCTGGGACATTGCGTATTGTTGTTGGCGCGGTTATATTTCTGTTGGTTGAATTTATTTTTACACAAGCAACAATAAAACAACAAACCGTCACCATTACTGACAAAGCCCAACAGATAAAAAAAACAATATTTGGCACGCGGCAGATTAATATTATAAAAACCCAAGATAATCAAATTTTTGAAATCAAGAATGATGGATGGCTTCAATGGTATGCGACACAATTGGTAAAAAAAATTGTCGTCGGCAAGACGTATAAAATAAAAACATATCGTACATTGGGGTGTCGCATCTTAAACGTATTGTCTGCGACCCCAGTAAAATCGTCTGTACGCAGGAAAACTGGGAAAAAATCAAAATGACCAAACGCATACTGGGCATAGATCCTGGATTATTACACACAGGTTGGGCGGTTGTTGATACCGCAGGGCAAACGCGCAAATATATTGCCAGTGGCGTTATTTTGCCAAAAACAAATTTGCCGTTTGCGGAACGGTTGGCGACAATTTTTCGTGGTGTGTCCGAATTGTGTGAAACATTTTCGCCAGATGAATGCAGTATTGAAATAACATTTGTAAACAAGAATCCAAAAACCACATTGATATTGGGGCACGCCCGCGCGGCAGCGATTGTGGCGGTTGCAAATCGTGATATTCCTGTGTTCGAGTATGAGCCGAATAAAATAAAAAAAGCCCTGACCGGGGCGGGGCACGCGGATAAGTCGGCGGTTGATAAAATGGTACAGATTTTATTGCCTGTGGCGCGTCCCAAGACAGCAGACGAAGCGGATGCGATTGCAATTGCGCTGGCGCATACTAATATGGTGCGATTTATGTGATGTGTATATCTGTGTGGGGAAACGTGCGTGGCAAATTAGGCGTTTGCTGTATTTTTTCTTTACTTTTACAGTCTGATTTATTATCGTGCAGGTATTAAATACAAGGAGAAATATATGGAACAGACTGCAGAAGTTGTTGAAAATGTTGTGCAGACCGCACCGGCGGCCCAACAAAATGGTTTTTGGGGAATGGTGTTGTACTGTGTCGTTGTGTTTGGAATTATTTACCTGTTTATGGTGCGGCCAAATAAAAAACGTATGGCAGAATATCAAAAAATGCTGGATTCGTTGCAGGTTGGAAATCGCGTAATGGCGGCCGGTATTTATGGTACAATCAAAAAAATCAATGAAAAAACAATAGAAGTAGAAGTCGCAAAAGGCGTTGTTATAGAAGTTAATAAAAATGCCGTTGCATCTGTAGAGTAATAAAGGGTTGGGTTATGTTTAAAAAACTGGCGATTGTTTTTATTGCAGTGTTTTGTGTGTTGTTGGCTGTGCCAACAATGTCGCCAAAATTGGCACCGTATTTTCCGTCTTGGATAGAACCAGTGCCACTGGGGTTGGACCTGAAGGGGGGCGCCCAATTGTTGTTAGAGGTGGATACGGATGCAATGTTCCAAGAAAAAGCGGAACAGTTGTATGATGAAACGCGTTCGGCACTGATAGATAGAGACAAAGGGGTTATTCGGTTTTCGAATTTGCGTAATCATGACGGGGTTGTATCGTTGGTTGTGCGAAACGAAGATGAAGTCGGTGACGCCAAGGGACGACTGAGGGGGGTGTTTGGCAGCACTGTTGATGTCACATCTGATGGCAAAACGATAACGTTGTCTTATTCGGACAAGCAAAAGCAGGAAATGGTAAATGATGCGTTGGCGCGTAGCATAGAAATTGTGCGTCGTCGTATTGATGCATTGGGAACCAAGGAGCCTTCGATTCAAAGCCAGGGGGGAAAATATATCTTGGTACAATTGCCGGGTGTTGATAATCCAGAACGTATCAAAGATTTAATTGGTCAGACGGCAAAAATGTCTTTCCATTTGGTGAATGAATCTGTATCGATGGAACAAATTCAGTCTGGGCGTGCGCCGGCAGGGACAGAATTCTTGCCGTATATTGATTCGCCGGATTCTGTTGTGCCGGTTTATTCCCGTGTCGAAGTTTCTGGGGAATCTTTAAAGGATTCGCAGGCGGACTTTGACCAGAATAATATGCCGGTGGTGTCAACTGTGTTTGATGCATCGGGTGCGCGTCGATTTGCAAAGTTGACCACGGAACATGTAAATGAACGTTTTGCGATTGTTTTGGACGGCAAAGTGTTGTCGGCGCCGGTTATTCGTGAACCGATTCCGGGTGGTCGTGGACAAATTTCAGGTGGATTTTCATTGCAGGGTGCCAAAGATTTGGCTGTGTTGTTGCGGTCGGGGGCGTTGCCTGCGCCGTTGCAGGTAATTGAAGAGCGTACAGTTGGTGCAGGTTTGGGCGCAGATACAATTGCAGGTGGTAAAATTGGTGCGATTGCGGGCGTTCTGTTCATATTCATATTCTTGTTGATGGTGTATCGTGGTTTTGGTGTGATTGCGATGATATCGTTGATGGTAAACCTGGGGATGATTGTTGGGTTAACGGCGCTGTTTGGGGCGACGCTGACATTGCCGGGTATTGCGGGTATTGTGCTGACGCTGGGGATGGCGGTTGATGCGAATGTTTTGCCATTTGAACGTATCCGTGACGAAGTGCGTATGGGAACGCCACCATTGCGTGCGGTGAATCTGGGATTTGATCGCGCGATGAAGGCTGTTTTGGACGGAAATTTAACGACACTTATTTGCGGACTGGTATTGTTCCAGTTTGGCGCAGGCCCAATTCGTGGATTTGCGGTGACACTGTCTATTGGTATTTTGACAACATTGTTTACCTGTGTATGGTTGACCCGTGTGTTGGTTGATTGGTATATGAATGGTAAAAATAAAAAAATCGGCTTTGTCGGTGGTAAAAAATAAGGGTGCAAAGGGGTAAGTGTTATGAAACTGCATGTTATGAAATATCGCAAGTTATCGTATATTGTTTCTGGAATTGTAATTTTATTGTCTGTGGTATCGTTGCTGGTGCGTGGACTGAATTACGGAATTGACTTTTCTGGTGGTATCGCGATGGAGGTAAAGCCGGTTGTTCAAAACTATGGAATTGAACAAATGCGTGATGCGTTGGCGGATTTTAAGCCAGAATTACAGGCCGTTGACGGCGATGCGATTTTAATTCGCCTGGGGCTGCCAAAGGGGGCAACGGATGCTGCGCAAAATGAACGGGTCGCGCAAATAAAAAATATTCTGGGCGATAATGTTGAATATGAACAGGTTCAGGTCGTCGGACCAAAAATTGGTGGCGAACTGGTGCGTGGCGGAATTTTGGCGATTTTGTTCGCGTTTGTCATGATGGCAATATATGTCTGGATTCGATACAAGGGTGGATATGCCATCGGGGCGTTTTGTTCGCTGTTCTTGGACTTTGTGTTGATGTTTGGGTTCTTTTCAATAACAGGTTTGGAATTTAATCAGACGGCGATTGCGGTTATTTTGACCGGAATTGGGTATTCAATTAATGACAAGATTGTGAACTATGACCGAATCGATGAAAATGTGAAAAAATATCACAAAATGCCAATGGCGGATTTGATAGATTTGTCTGTTAATGAAATGTTGCGTCGTACAATGCTGACTAGTGTTTCGACATTATTGGCGATGATTGGATTGTCAATATTTGGTGGACAGATTTTGCGTGAATTCGCATATGCGATGGGATTCTCGGTTATTATGGGAACGTTTACCAGTATTTATGTTTCTAATATTATGCTGTATCATTTTAATTTGCGTGATTCAGACAGTAAATAGTATATGTGTGCGCCATGGGGGGATGGAATATGGGAATAAAAAAAATTATTGTTTTTGTGACTTTGATTTTTGCCATGGCGCATGGCGCATATGCTGACAGTTTGTTTTTCGAAGATGAACCAATCCAGGATGGTTTGCCGGTGTTTGATGTGTCCAAGAACTTTGCGGAGATTTATCAAAAACTGGATGGTGTTAACTGGGCTGGAAAAAATCTGAATGTTGCAATTGAAAGTTTGGAAAAATTGAATAAATCTGCACATGTCGCGGCAACTGATGAACGGGTTGTGCTGGTTTGGGAGGACGATATCGTTGCAAACTATCCGCGGCCAGGGGCAGGGGATTGGAATGGTTTTGGTGAAATTACAACTGCGCTGATATTAAAATTGCGGGCATATGACCCAAGTTTACGGCATTTGTCTGAAAGTCAGATGTATCAGGTGGTGGTGGATGCTTTGATTCGTGGCCTGGACGAGAATGGGCGGTATGTCTTTTCCAAGGCAGCAGAAATCAGCGAAGATGGTCGGCTGTTGACCAGTGTGGGAATTGAAGGTGCGCGTGATGGGCGTGGAAATTTTCGGGTCAGCGGTGTTTATAAAGGGGCGCCAGCCGATGTCGCAGGTATTCGCGCAGGGGATTTAATAGAACAGATAAATGGAAAATATGTCGCAGATATGACGGATGCAGATTTGGCGGCGGTTATGACTGGATTTAATTCGGGGACGTCCAAGATTCATTTGCTGACACCGGCGGGAAATAAAGATGTTGTTTTGCGCAGGGCGACAATTGTTTTAGCAGATGCAGATGTGGTTCGTCGTTCTGATTCGCAGACAGGGGGACTGTTAGAGATTATTGTTCATAATGTATCTGATGGCGCGGTCAGCATTGTGAATGAAGCGTTGGTGCGATATCCAGATATTTCAGGAATTGTATTGGATTTGCGTGTCGCAGGTGGTGATGATGAACGTGCGGCCGCGAAGTTGGCGGGGCTGTTCATTGGAAAAAATCCAATTATGCGAATTGTTGAAACCGCCGGTGACGAAGTCGAAGTTGTGCCAGGGGGGGATGCGGTGACAGATGTGCCGGTGGTTGTGCTGATGTCTGATAATACACGCGGAACAGCTGAAGCAATTGTGGCGGCATTTTATGAAAATAAACGTGGGGTTTTGGTTGGTACGCCAACCGCCGGTAATGCCCGTATCGCATCGCATATTGATCTGGATAATGGGGGCGCGTTAGAATTGCTGAACAAATCAATAAAAACAGGGCAGGGAAATGCCATTGATGGACGCGGACTGTTCCCAATTGTTTGTCTGTCAAATATTCGTACCAGCCAGCAACAAAATGCATTCTTTTTAAATGTTATAAACAATGATTTTAATGCGCGTGATTTTAACAAGGAAAAAAATATTGATGCCAAAGAGGTGCGACGCGGATGTCCGACAATTGTAAATGGCGCAGATGAAGATGCCGTCGCGGCAGCTGTGTCGGCTAAGATTTTGACAGATAAAAAGGTTTATAACAGATTAATTGCAGAATAAAAATTGGGGTGTGGATATGTTTTTGACAGCGGATAATGAAATTAAATGGCGTAAAATGGCAATGGCGGCGGTTGTTACGTCGGTGTTGGTGGCACTGGGGATTGCGTGGTTTGATAAACCATTGTTTTTGTTCCTGCGGGAATTTGATTGCGCGCTGTGGCGTTGGATGGATGTGATTTTTGATGCCAAGGTATGGATTTTTGGCGCATTGGTCGCGGTGTTGGTTTTTTGTGTGAAAAAATGCGTCAAAACAGATTGCAGTTTTTTAAAGTGTGTAAATCGCGTGAATTTTAAGGAATTTCTGCGGAATTTCTTGGTGAATATAAAGGGAAATAATGCGTTTTTAATATTTTGCAGTGTGTTGGGGGCAGGTATTATTGCAAAGATATTGAAAATATTTATTGGGCGCGCACGTCCTATATTTTTCGAGGCGCTGGATATGACGGGCTTTTTCCCGCCATCTTGGGAATGGGCATTTAATTCTATGCCGTCTGGACATACAGTGGTCAGTTTTGCAGGATTGGTGATGATTGGGATGTTGGCGCCAAAATACAAAGTGTTGACGTGGACACTGGCAATTATTATTGGTCTGTCGCGGATTGCGGTTGGTGCACATTGGCCAAGTGATGTTATATTGGGGGCCTTTATCGGGATGGCGTTTGCGGATATCGTAAAAGGCAGTTTGCTGAAAAATAAATAAAGCCACGAAAATATCGTTTGATTTGCAATTGCAAAAACGATATGTCGTGGCGACAGGTTTTTATAATTTTTCGACGTAATCGATGTCAATTTCTGTGCTGAAAATGCCACGATCAACTTCGCCGTACAATTTTACGGTATCTGTTGGTGTTATTGTTTGGCCGCGCCAATTGTCGTCGTCAATTTCAACCGTGATGGAACCTGTGCCATCTTCGAACAGATATTTTTCGTCGCCCATACGTTGAACAATTTTCCCACGAATAATAACAGGAACATCGTCGCGCATTTCGTCAACCTGTTTTACAGTGACAATTGTTTCGGCGCCGCTGACAAAGCCGCCGCGTTCGTTTGTGGCAGTTGCCGCCGGTGCAGCAGGTCCTGCAAATTCAGCGGATGCAGCGCCCGCACTGATAATACCAAGCAGTGCAAATAATGAAATTTTTTTCATGTGTGACCCCTTTTGGTTTTTGTTTGTGATATGATTATATCATATGATTTGTGGTGGATGTCTAGGATTTTTTGTGTTTCGTTGCAATTGTTATTATTATTGTTATTTGTGTTATTAATTGCTTGATTTTTATTTCATTTGTTATATAATCCGTTGGCTTTGAATTTGTTGCGGGCATAGTACAAAGGCTAGTATGCAAGCCTTCCAAGCTTGAAATGCGGGTTCGATTCCCGCTGCCCGCACCACACTTCGCCAAGGCTTTGTGTGGCGTGCCATAAAAGTTGTGGCGAAAAAGTTCGGGCGTGCGCCGGAGTTGGAGAGCCGGGGCAGACTGTAAATCTGTTGGCTTAAGCCTGAGCTGGT
>JAZROU010000042.1:0-3372 GCA_045648865.1 Candidatus Enterousia sp. | reverse complement strand
CATCGAACAAATGATCGGTTCAGAACACACGCCCGACGACACAGAAACCCGTCGCGCCGTACGTTCTGAATTACACCTGTCTACACGAATTCCACCGATTACGCGCACCCCCATTCACGCAACGCTTGATCTGCATCAATTCACCGAAGAACAGGCCTGGACTGCAATTATGCAACTGGCAAAATCTGGGACACGAACTGCCACCATCATCACTGGGGCCAGTGGAATTTTAAAAATCAAGTTTCAACAATGGGCCCGCAACAGCATTTTGTCGCCATACATTATATCCACAACCCCAATTAACAACGGCAGCTTTGCTGTTAAATTCAAAAAACAAACCACATTAAATCAATAACTTTTACACCACCCTGTACAACCTGGGAATTTTTCACGCAACGCAGCATCATTTCCAACATAGGGTTTTAATCGTGTACTGGAAATGCCACGCTTAAAACAATATGCCTCCCCCAGATAATTTGTTCCCCGTGTTGATGCTGCAATCGTCGCCCCCTGGTCTATAACGGGCCTGACCGCCGCCCCCAGTGGATCTACCTTAACATTATCAAAACGCAATTCATAGTGTAAATGTGCACCACCACTATTCCCTGTATTTCCTGCTGCACCAATTAATTGTCCCTGCTTTACACTCTGACCAGATTTTACATCCAACCTGCTCATATGTGCATAAACAGTCTTTACCTTTTTAGCGGAACCGCCTAATGAATGCTCTATTTCTATTACATTTCCATAGCTTTTACTATAATTAGCCCTGACGACAACACCATCCGCAGCGGCATATAACGGTGTTCCAGTCGATGCCTTGATATCCAACCCTCTATGATACCTGGATCCTGAACCATTTCTTGTCTTTGGAGGACGACGCTCGCCAAAATCAGAACCAACCTTAACATTACCGCCAACGGGCGGTCTAAAGAACGTGCTTTGCGACGGCTGTGTCGGTTGCGCTGGTTGCGACGGCTGTGCTGGTTGCGCTGGTTGCGACGGCTGTGCTGGTTGTGCTGGTTGCGACGGCTGTGCCGGTTGCGCTGGTTGCGATGGCTGTGCTGGCTGTGCTGGTTGTGCTGGTTGTGCTGGTTGCGCTGGTTGTGCTGGTTGTGCTGGTTGTGCTGGTTGCGACGGCTGTGCCGGTTGCGCCACCGCGCCCCGCCTTGCATTTTCAATTGCCAGCAAGCGCTGTAACTCCTCGCTTGCACGTTGCATCATCCTTTCTTCATCTTCTATTGTCATCCCCTTGAATGCACATCCCGACACACAGACACCGTTCTCATCATACTCGGTCCCCACATCATCATACCCCTGCGCCAGAACCTGCATACGCGTGGTAAAATCCGCATCATTAAAAACCGTCGGAAACTTTTGCGGTGTCAAAAAACTTTTCGCGCCCCGTGTCAACGCACCATATTCAACCGCATACGCATATGGAATCAAAATCAGGGCAGACAAAATCAACACAATATTTCTCACACGAATATTATAACACAGATACAAAAAAAAATTATAAATATTTTTCATGACACCAAATTGTTTTTATGCTAACCATAACATCACACACAAACTGGGGACACATTCATGGCAAAAATACAAACTGTATACGACCATATTCGCGCAAACAACATTAAAACATGGCTGCTGGTTGCGTTATTTCCATTGATATTTATTACATTAATATTTCTTTTCACATGGATTGTCGCACCACTGGACCGCGCCATTGAAACAACAATATCTATTGCGATACCGACGTTTATCGCCTGTGGCATATGGATGTTGATATCATGGGCATTTGGTGATTCTATGATGTTGGGGGCTGCCGGGGCCCACGAAATAAAACCCGACACACCCGAACACCGCGAAATATATCGCGCGGTTGAAAATGTTGCGATGGCGGCCGGCCTGCCGACACCACGCGTATATATAATAGAAGACAATTCTATGAACGCATTTGCCACGGGTCGCACACCCCGCGACGCATCTGTTGCCCTAACACGTGGATTGATAAATCGCCTGGACAAACTTGAACTGGACGGTGTAATCGCCCACGAAATGTCACACATCGGCAATCGCGACATCCGCCTGGACATGTTGATAATAACAGGAATTGGCGTCACTGTGTTTGCCGCAGATATAATCTTACGCAGCGCCCTGTACGGCAATCATTCATCTGATGATAACGAACGTGGCAATGGTGCCGCTATACTATTTATGGTTTGGCTGGCGTTCGCTGTATTTAACTTTATAATTACGCCATTACTGCGGATGGCGGTTTCACGCAATCGCGAATATGCCGCGGATGCGACAGGTGCACAAATAACACGCAATCCTGATGCATTGGCATCCGCATTAAAAAAGATTACAACAGATTCCCGCGTTGAATCTATGGACCGGGTAAAATCTATGGCATCTGTCTGCATTGCGAATCCCGGCGCCCCCCAGGCATTTATATCCGACCTGATGTCGACACACCCCCCTGTTGAAAAGCGCATAAAACGACTGGAATCAATGAACATAAAATAAAGGCGACACAGACATGGCAAATCTGCATTTTCATTATGGCGTAATGAGCAGTTCTAAATCTGCGGCATTAATAATCAACGCATACAATTTTAAAAAAAATGGCAACCAGGTCGAAGTTTTAAAACCATCATTTGATAATCGATTTGCATCTGAACAAATCGTATCCAGAATCGGGCTCAGCTGCGATGCACACGCAATGCCAAATTTGCAAAAATATACACCCGCCCAATCCACCAAGGTGGTTTTAGTAGACGAAGTTCAGTTCTTTACCGAATCCGACATAGATATTCTGGTACGGATTGCCGACCAACAAAACAAGATTGTCATGTGTTATGGCCTGATGGTTGACAGCAATGAACGAATATTTCCTGCCGCGCGTCGATTGATTGAGGTTGGCGCAAAATTACATCGCATGGATTCCACCTGTCAAATAAACGGCTGCATGAAATTAGCGACACACCACCTGCGGTTTGACCCCAACGGCAATGTGATACGCGCCGGTGATCAGTTTGCATTGGGCGACAGCAATTATAAATCCGTATGTCGCAATCATTACAACATCATGTATCACAAACTGCGACAAAAAAAACAAATAAAGATTATTTTTACTTGCAATTAAAATAAAAATGTATAAAATAGCAAACTGTTGCATCCATAGCTTAACTGGATAAAGCATCTGACTACGGATCAGAAGACTGAGGGTTCGAATCCTTCTGGATGCGCCACGGATTCAAAACCGACCTTTTTGGTCGGTTTTTAATTTGTGTTGCACATCCCAGGATTTGAACCCGACCCCAGGGTTCGACAATGAGTACGCAAGAACAAGCCCAGCGCAGTTCG
>JAZROU010000041.1:0-10364 GCA_045648865.1 Candidatus Enterousia sp. | reverse complement strand
GTGTCTGCAAAATGAAATTTGGTTGCACCATAACATGAATCTGGCAACAGACCATTAAGCATGCGTTGCGCAGTTCTGACACACATTTGAAACGCACGACTGTTTGCGGGAACCTGCAGGCGCGCATGATTTGAATCCGATTTGTCTAAAACAGGAAAGATGTTTTTGTCACACAACAAATTAGATATAGATACACCAGATGCATCAGATATATTTTTTATCATTGACGTGAACGCACATACCAAATGCAAGGATGTTGCACCGGTCTGGGCATATACAACACGTGCAATTTTGTACGCCATTGCCATATTGCTGGACAAATTCGAATCTGGATTTTTTATCAATGTCATTTGCATTTTGTGTCCTGCTGTTGTTAATAAAAAAAACCACGCAGTCGCGTGGGCAATAAAAAAAAACACAACCGAAGTTGTGATTAGAATCTGTGCTGTTTACGTCATGTATATTATCATAAATTCAACAAAAAGTCAAGACAATATTTTCAAGCCCGTAAAAAACCAACGTTTCACACGGTTATTTCATCACCATAAACCAATAAATACCGCGTCCCACGACGCAAAACCAATGCGCCATTTTCGTTTATCCCGATCAGCTGGGCCGATTCGCCACGATATTTAACAGAACAATTTATACACGCTGCTAATTCCATCCAACGCGATCGTACCATACGAAAATCAGCCTGACGCCATTTATCCATATTTCGCATCAGACGATGCAATAATTCATTCATTGGTATTTCTGCATACCGATCCATCTTGGTGGTTTTATATCGTTCAACCGTTGGGTTTGAATTCACATTTATTCCAATTCCAACAACAACAAAATTGCCAGAATATTCAATTAATGTCCCAGCTATTTTTTTACCGTCAACCAGAATATCATTAGGCCACTTTATCGTCGGACGAATGCCAAATGACGCGATGGTTTCTGCAATTGCAACCGCCACAGAATATGATAAACGGGCATCACGTTCTGGCGATAAATAAATAAAGCTGACGTATAAATTTCCATGATGCGAAATCCATGTGCGGCGCATACGCCCACGCCCCGCCGACTGTGCCGCCGCCAAAACGGCCGTACGATCGACTGCACGCCCGGTCGCAATCATTTCCAGCGCATAATCCTGGGTACTGGGGATTTTATCAAAAGATAATAATCTATAATTTGCCAATACTATATACCCCATTTGTATTCAAAATGAATCCACGGCCGTACGTACGACGCAACTGATAAATCGCGTTATCAATTGTATGCGTGGCAACATCGGGCGCATACCCCAATTCATGCTTTAATTCCCCAGCGGTCATTCCGCCAGTTTTGTATAATGCAACCAATATCTGCGCCTGTAAACGTGGCAAAGTCACATCATTGCCAAATACCAACCTTAAAATTTTCCCTGTATCACTGACACTCAACAACAATGATTTCAGTTCCAATGAACTTATTGGGGTGGTGATTTCCAGGTTGTCAAAATTAATATCCATGGAATTTGGCGCCCCAAGAACAATCGCCCCCAAGTCACCCAGGATTTGGCGCCATATTGTATCTGATGTGTAAATGCGAATTCCGGTTAACATATGCCTTGATTCTAGACGATATAAATCGGCATGTCCAATAAAAACCGTAATGGTGATGCCATTACGGTTTTTTGTGACATTGAAATCCATAAAAATTATTCCCGACCATTTTCAGGTGGATCTATAAACTTGGTAAAGTCTTGAATTTTTGCACCTGTGGACGATAAAATCTTGGAAATACTGTTGGTGGACGGCCATCGCGGCTGCCCTTCTTTGGACCAACGCTTGCTTTTGTTAAAAGTGGTTGGGTCCAGACCACTGCATTTCGCCAATCCAGAACACGACATACCATGCTCGGTCGCGAAACGTTCTATGGCGTGCCACACGTCTTCATGTGTCATTTTTTCTCCCTCTTAGTTATATATCAGAAACAACTTTTCATCTGATATCACATTGATTTTATTCCAGAAAACCGCCCAAAACAACAAGCACCATTTCCTAGGAACAGGCGCCACAAAACAACACAAAAATTTTTTTTGACAAAACACTTGACGAATCGCTTTTAGTGTACTATATTCTTAATCGTCAAAGGGACAAAACCCAATGATAGATGTAAAAACATCTGTGGGGACCAGAGGTTCAGACTCCCTCCTACATTCTCTCTCCTCTGGACTCTGGTGCCCACACCACAGTTTAGAGTGTCCAATTTCTTTTTCTCCTTTCCTTCCTTTCGGGACACTCGGAAATACCGCCGGAAACGGCGGTGTTTTTCTTTTTATAAATCATAATGCAATGCTTTATCTTTTACGCTTGTATGCCAATACGTATGGAACAAATTTATCGTGGTGCGCATCACCAAACCATGTGCGCGGTATTACAATTGTATTTCCCATCCCCGCGGCCATCTTTTGAACACGTTCGCCGTTCTTGGCATTGATCAGTTCTGGCAATTCAACAGACACTGAATCCATTGTCCCCGGCAAAATAAATGTTATCTTGTCCCCAACACAGGTTTCATTGCGCAATTCAAACATTATACTGTCATCTGTAGTTGATGTGATAACGCCCGCCGCATGGTATTCAGATGTACTGCGCGTTGTTTCATAATTGTGCGCATCTGGCCCCAGTGGCCCATCAAAAAATGCCGTTGTATAGCCGCGCGTTTCCATACGATTTAAATTTTCCATAAATGGCGCGGGATCAAAATTTTCAGGGTCGCGCGCATATGTATCCAGCGCGCAACGGTATGCGTGAACGACTGAGCCTACATAATACTCAGAACGATTGCGTCCTTCGATTTTCAACGAATCTGGATTCGCAGACACAACATCTGCCAACCGTGGCATCAGGCACAGGTCTTTTGAATTCATGATATATGCACCCCGTGCATCTTCGTCAATCGGCATTTCGACACCGCTGTCGCGTTCGCGTAAAATCACATCGTATTTCCATCGACACAGCTGCGCGCACGCCCCACGATTTGCAGGTCGCCCTGTTATAAAGTTTGATAACAAACACCGTCCCGAATATGACATGCACATCGCACCATGCACAAAGATTTCCAGTCCAACATCAGGACATTCTTTTCTGATATTTTTAAATTCATTATGCGACACTTCGCGCGCCAGCACACACAACTTTGCACCCGCATTTTGCCAAAACTTGACTGTTTTGGCCGAACAAATGTTCGCCTGGGTCGAAATATGAATTGGCATATCCGGGAAATTTTCACGAACCCACATAACAATTCCTGGGTCAGATACAATTAACGCATCAGGCTGCAAATACCGTATTATATCCGCAACACGTGGCATATGCGCATACTCAAAATCATGTGCAAACAGATTAAACGCCAGATAAACCCGTCGCCCCGCAGCGTGCGCCAGTTCAATTCCCTGCTTTACTTCTTCGGTATTAATTTTTGCGCGCGCACGCATAGAAAACCCGGGCAATCCTGCGTATATTGCATCTGCGCCATATAAAATGGCAGTTTTAAAAGCGTCCAACGTACCCGCCGGCGCCAATAATTCTGGTAGTTTTTTCATATTCATTCCCCTATTCTGCCCCAAATAAATCCAAAGGCAAGGGAATTTGTCACCTCCCTTGAAATTCTTTTGCCAAAGTCAAAATTAAAATTCGTATTTTTGAATATTTATGATTTTTTTGCTTGCGTTGTCACCCACAATATGTATAATTGTGGGGCAACGCCGGTTTAGCTCAGCTGGTAGAGCGGCTGATTTGTAATCAGTAGGTCGTTGGTTCAAGTCCGACAACCGGCACCAGTTTAGAAACGCACCATTTGGTGCGTTTTTTTGTTGGATTTCTTTGCTTTTTTGAATTTTGCCCCGACAGCAATTTTATTGCGGGGCGGGCTGTTTTTATTTTAACCAACGCCTGCAAATCCAACCCATTTCCGCCCCACGTCCCCAAACCACCAAAAACTGTGATGCAAACTGTGATGCAGTGTGGTATAATTTGTGGGAAATAAGGTTGAAACATGACGGATGAACAAATAGTAAAATCATTACAAGATGTCCTTGATAAAATTCATGACCCAGATACAGGTATTTTTCAAAACCTGAGCCCATCGAACAAACAAGAATTAGAACACAAACTTTCCATAACACACAGCACAACTGTTCGAGATGTAAGATTTACTTTATCGGGTCGGGAAATTTTTGAACAACGGTTGGGCGACTTGATTTCTTGCACAGGGATGACCAAAGTGTTTTTATACATGGCAAAAGATTCTGGGCTTGATTTAATAGCTGTTATCACAACAGAGACAGAGTGTCTGAACAACGGACACAGCAATAATGGTCACGTAGTACCGGCGGTTAAAATGTCAGATGGCCAATATCATATTTTTGAACCACGTGCCAAAAATGCCATGGGGCAAAACTTTCAACGGATGTTATCACAACCTGTTGCAGTTGGAAAAAATATTTTCCACATATTGAATTCTATCAAAGACAAACAATATGAGGTTGTTGACATTATTACCACAGAACAACTGGAACAAATCAAAACAATGGATGATATAATAGAAAAAAGTCGCCGTAAGCAATAATAGGGATTTTAATATGAAACTGACGTGGCAACAAAAAGATTTTGAATCAGACATTGATTTTATTCTGTTTCATCAGACAGACGATACGCCAACATGGTGGAAATCGGAACTATATCGAGCGCATCCGTCACTGGATTTTGATTATGCGCAATCGCTGACCCAGGAAGAACGATTTGAATACCTGACCGATAACCTGCGCAAAATCAGAAACGACAAACAGGCAGATATTGAAAATTCAATTCATATGTTTGAAAACGCATGGGAACCCGTCGCCAGTAAATTAAACGATGCATATTCGTCTGCGTTTGATATAGATTGTTCGAGAATATTAAACGATATGGTGGGTCTGGTTGGACTGAATCCAATTTGCCCACGTGATTTGTCCGACAACGGTTTTTCCGTTTATTATTACTTTGACCCGAATTATGCGGTGGCAACGGCATTACATGAAATAACGCACTTTGTGTGGTTTTATGTATGGCAACAACATTTCAAGGACGATGAAGAAGAATATAATTTTCCGCACTTGAAATGGCTGTTATCGGAATTAGTGGTTGAAACAATTATCAGAAATTCAGAAATTGCAAAACTGACCACGCCACCACAATATATCGCATACAATTATTTTTACAGTATGGATATTGACGGCAAACCAATTTTCGACACGCTACGCGACATGTACGCAAACCGCAAATCGTTCCCTGACTTTATGGAACGCACATACGATTGGATATGTAAAAACGAACCTGAACTGCGCGCCAAAATAGCCGAGGCAGAGAAATAAAAAACTGTGATGCAAACTGTGATGCAAACTGTGATGCAAACTGTGATGCAGTGTGGTATAGTTACATAAAATAAAAAAATTAGTGCATGGATATACATAGGAGCATTAAATATGAACAATAAAAAAAATAAGCTTTCAATAGGCACGGAAAATATCATATCCTTGAAGGATTTCGCGGATAAACTTAACAAAACTAAAAAAACATTTCCAAAAGTTGGACTGATATATTCCGCATCTGGCTATTTTAAGCCGGAAATTTATGAACAAGTTATCATGTCGTATAACAATCCAAAACTAACAAAGTTACTGGCTAAATTTGTTGATTATATTTTTGATTCATATCAACCAGAGGAAAAAAAGTTCCAACCTGCAAAAAACATGATTCTGGACTATATAGGCGCAGACATAACAGACAACGAGCTTAGCAAATATAAAGCATTTCAACACAAACCTGTAAACTCAATTCGAAGCAGACTAATTTGTCGCATGGCGCCAAACGGTTTACATCCGCATGCAATTGCACAAAAATATGGGTATAAAGACGGGGGGTATATCGGGTCTGACTTATTACCGAGAGCTTTTATTAGTTTGTTGCAAGAACACGGACATGCTTTGCAGGCAGTTGTAGACGCATATATAAGAGGCGACCAGCAAGCAATGCTTGACGCAATGCCAGAAAAACTGCGCAAGGAATTATTTCAACAAGAGTATAAAACATCAAATATGCCACTTGATGAGTTAAACAAGGCTGGGGAATGGCTGAAAAACAATATGAAATTCGAACGGTAAAAACTGTGAGGCTAAGTGTGATGCAGGCGGACAAAATCAACTGTCTGAAAGTATTGGAAATCTGGGACTTTTTACTGGACTTGGCAAACGTATAAAATAAAAAATCCTGCATTTTTGCAGGATTTTTTGATTATTTCTATTTAATTTTATGATTTTCACGAATTGCATCCAAAACTTCTTTCATTTGACAAAATATGGCTCCTTGTGACAAGTAATGTTCTTTGGTTGCAGTTGTCATTCCTGATGTTGGCATATACAAATGTTCATTTCCGTTTGAAAACAACGCCACAACAGGTTCTCGTTTCTTTTTTACAGATTTGCTAGTCAAATAAACTACAATTGTACGCGCTAATTCTTCGTCAATAACTTTCAAATCTTTGTATATCTCAAGCAGGTTTGCTGCGGTTGGGTTTGGCAAATCAATTGTTTCACCCAATACAGGTTTGCCGTTAATTTTTTCTACCTTGAAAGTAATATCTTTATAATTATCATAATCTACACCGGTTTCTTCACCGGTTAGAAAATATGGTGCTTCAATCGTATATACTATTCTATGCACCGGCCCTTCAAAATCATACACGTTTTCATAAAATTCTCTTGCTTTATTCAAACATTTCGGTGCCAATAATTTTGGTTTGCGTTGCTTTTTTTGCATATCATTTCCTTTTTTATTAACCTTGTTTAATAAATCAGCACATAAAAATACATTTGTCAAGATAAACCTGTTGTCAAATGGCGGCTGATTGGGGCGCAAGAAAATAAAAATTGCGTTGGAACACGTGCCAACCGAAATCCAAGAAAAAGAATACTTATAAAGCGTGTACAATGTGTAAATAACTTGTTAAAATGCTATGCGATGCGATATGTGATGCAGGCTGATAAATCGACTGTCTGAAAGTATTGGAAATCTCGGACTTTGGACTCGTCTTGGCATCCCGACAAAGGCTACCCGTTTAAAAACGCACCAAACGGTGCGTTTTTTGTTTGGTTTTCTTTGTTTTTTTGATTTTTGTGCCAATCGTAATTTTATTGCGGGACGGACAATTTTTATTCTAACCAATAGTTGCAAACCCAACCCATTTCCGCCCCACGTCCCCAAACCACCAAAAACTGTGATGCAAACTGCGATGCATTGTGATATAATTTGTATGAAGGAAACAGTAATGGACCAGAAAATAATTATTGAAAAAATCAATACGGTATTAACCAAGGTACATCAGCATTTTGATAACGCAGACAATCAAACTATACCAGCACAATACCAAAAAGATAAGAAAGATGCGCGACAATGGTGGTTAAATGAATACCGCAGAAAAACTGGAAACAAAGATATAAACATGTTTTCGTTTAATGCGGATGATATTAAAAAAAACAATATCCCATCTTGGGTAGTTGGTTGTTCTGGTCGAGCGGATCTATTCGCCAAATACGCAACCGAAAATGGACTGGATGTCAATATTGTAGCAATGGTTGATACTGCCAGCAAAAAGGAACACCCAGATGGCCATCAGATTATTGCCGTAAAATTTCCAGACGGTTCACAACAATTGATTGACCCAGGGCGCGGTCGTGAAACATATGAAAAGGCAACCATACGAGGCAAATGCAAAGTTGGCGAACACATTACATATAACCGAAGAGATGGTCGCACAGACTACAAAATCGCTGCGATATTATCCCCAGATGAACATGCAAAAATTGATAGTATAGAAAAGTTATCAAATCTATATAAATCACAAAAACAACTATCATTGTGGAAATCAGGAATAAAACTAATTCAACAAAAGATTAACGGTATTAACCTGCGAGACATGTTTGCTTTTTCTAAGAACCAAGAAACGCATGAATAAATTGTATAAAACTGTGAGGCTAAGTGTGATGCAGGCGGACCAAATCAACTGTCTGAAACATTGGAAATCTGAGACTTTGGACTCGCCTTGGCATACCGATAAAGACTACCCGTTTTAAAACGCACCAAATGGCGCGTTTTTTTGTTTGGCACCCTGTGCCATCATCATATTCTATTTCTGTTATGTCATCAATATTTCCCACACACACAAGAAAAAAGTTGTTGAGAATACGATTTTGTCAACTATAATACATAGAGAAACAAGGGATTTTTTATGGCACAAAAATGCGTTTTTTGCGGAAACAAACCACAAAAGAAAAACAAAGAGCACGTTATTCCACAATGGCTGAGCAAACACCTGGGGCGCTATAAATCGGTGTGTCATCTGCCAGAAATAACAGATTTAGAGATAACATTTGCACAATTAACATTTCCGGCGTGCGAAAAGTGTAACAGCGCAGATTCAAAATTAGAGGGCGCAGCCAAGGAAGCAGTTTTAAAAATGATGGATTCAAAATCTGTTTCAGGGCAAGAAATCAATACCCTGCTGGATTGGTTTGATAAATTGCGCACCGGATTGTGGCTGGGGCAATTAATGCTGTTAAAAAAATTAGATTTAATGGATCCAAACTTCTATATCAACGACCGCGTTGCAGCCAAAGACAGAATGCTGATTATTGAACGCGTTAACGGTGTTGGAAACGGACTGGGGCTGGTTGGATGCGATACAAATATGTTTATGTTTGCACCATGTGCATTACAAATGTGGTTTAACGACATACTGATTACCAGTGTATCAACAGACGGATTGGTCAGTGGTAAATTAGGTTTTCCAAAACTGTCTAAACTGCGTTCAGTCGGTTATAGACACTCAGAAACAACGTTGTTGCGTGGAATTAACAGAACCGTACATCCAGTGGTTATGGATATTAATGCGTTAGATAAAACTGTTATATATCAACCAATATTTAAGCAATATATGCCACACGAGTACTATAACACGCCATACGTTCAACAACACTGTTACGATTTTAATAATGGAATGGGTGGAATATTTGTTCAAAAAAATAACAATGCGATACAATATATCAGACCCGACAACAAAATAAATATTACGCCAAAAAGCCAACCAATTAACACTGCTTTACAAAGCATGAAACGGGTTTTTGAATTACAAAATCATATCGTGACAAAACTGAACGATGTTGACAGTTATGATAAATCTGTTCAGCAAATGCTGAGAGCCAGCGTATTGCAAAACCAGGTACTGATAAACAAAATAGAAAGAGCAAAGTCACGCTAATCCAACAAAATTACCGCCCCACGTCCCCAACACACCAAAAACCGTGATGCAAAGACTGTTAGTATACCAGTTTACTTGGCGCTTGATGGTATACTGGAATAATCCGACAAACCTGTGCAGTTATAATACATCCTGTACGTTGGGGAATATCCGGTGCCTTGTGTAAAGTAGTTATAGATATATGTTCCGTCTGGCATTCTGGCGGATGGACCAGTCAGACCACTGCAGTTATAGAATGTTTCTTGGAACATATAAGATTTTTTGTTATTTTCATAATCGCCAAAGAAGCCCAATGGTATTTCCCCAGTCAGCCCAGTGCAATTGTAAAATGTTCCATTAAACATATACATTGCAGGTGTACCATGCAGATTGCCGAACAGTTTATTTGGCAGTGATTTTACAGAACTGCAATTATAGAATGTTTGATAGAACATACTACTTCCGGGGGCGCCGTCCAATCCGCCAAACAGGTTTTCGGGTATCTCTGTCAAATTGTACAGGTTATAGAACGTCTGATAAAACATAGAACTGATTGGTTTTCCGGTGATGCCCGAAAATAATTTTTTAGGCAGACGTGTGATATTGCTGGCATAGTAAAAGGTTTGATAGAAACTTGGCTGGCTGCCGTCGGCCAGTGTTGGGAATATTTTTCCCAGGCTGCCGATGATTTCACTGATTACGCCTTTCGATGGAAAGCTGATTGTTGCCGGGTCATAAGAGCTGTAGTATTCTGTTGCCTGGCCGGCGTGCCGTATTGTTTGTGGCTGGCTGGTGGCATAACTGTGCGGGTAAGATTTTGTATATGATGACGTTTGTGTAAATGTATCAACCGTGCCGTCGCCCCAGTCAATGGTAAATGTTCCCTTGGCGGCAATATTAATTGTAAAAGAATTTGTTGCACTTATTTTTATCGCGAATACATATGGTGGCACCAGTATTTCGTCCCCCGGTTCTGGTTCATCTGAATCTGCGGGTGGTGTATCCATAATTTTTATTAATGTATCAATGGCAGTATCCACGGTAATTGTATTAGC
>JAZROU010000040.1:0-15476 GCA_045648865.1 Candidatus Enterousia sp. | reverse complement strand
TTTTTGGGTGCCCGTTTTTTTATATCGACATAATACATAAGGGAAAACAAAAATGTCAGAAAATACACCAAACACACAAATTTCAACCAATGAATTACAGGCACGTCTGCAAAAGGCAGAAAATATTCGTGCGCGCGATGGTGTTGTGTGGAAGGATAAATTTGACCGTACACATACAATCGAAAATGCCCGCCAATTACCAGATGGTACAGCGGTGCGCTTGGCTGGTCGTGTGACAGCATTGCGTTGGCTGGGTAAATTAATGTTTGGTCGTATCTATGATATTAATGGCGAAATTCAGTTTTCTATGTCCCGCGAAGAATTGGGTGAAGAAAACTATAAATTTATGAAGGCAAATGTTGACCTGGGGGACTTTATTGGTATTACAGGCCAATTGTATCATACGACCGCCGGCGAACTGACAGTCAAGGTGTCTGCATACGAAATCCTGTCCAAGGCGTTGCGCCCATTGCCCGAAAAGTATCATGGATTGACCGATATGGAGACACGATATCGCCAGCGCTATTTGGATATTATTTCCAATCCGGAATCACGTAATGCGCTGCTGGGGCGTGTCAAGATGATGCAGTATTGGCGCGATTTTATGAACGCACGTGGTTTTTTGGAAATTGAAACACCGATTATGCAGAACATTGCATCTGGTGCGGCGGCACGCCCATTTACAACACATCACAATGCCTTGGATGCGGATTTTCAGTTGCGTATATCGCCAGAACTGTTTTTAAAGCAGGCGATTGGTGCAGGATTTGATCGTGTATACGAAGTTGCCAAAGATTTCCGAAACGAAGGCATGGATGCAATGCACCTGCAAGAATTTTCAATGGTTGAATGGTATGCGGCGTATTGGGATTTTAATGACAATATCAAATTTACATGGGATTTAATCCAGGATTTGTTGATGAAATGTCGTGGCACATTACAGATTGAATACCAGGGCACAAAGCTGGATTTCAGTAGTTATGAAATGATTGATTATACGGCTCGGATGAATGAATTCTTTGGGTGCGACATTCTGGATTTTGACGATGTTGATGCCCTGCGTCAGAAACTGGTTGATAACGGCATGTTCCCAATGTCAGAATTAGAAGATTTAAAGTCAATCCCAACACTGGTTGACTATGTATACAAGCGCAAGATTCGTGGCAACATTATTAATCCAACATTCTTGTACAACTATCCGGCGTATATGGTACCACTGGCGCGTCGCAATAACAGTGACGAACGTCGCATAGATATGTATCAATTGTTGGTGTGTGGCGCCGAAATCTGCAAGGGGTATTCAGAACTTGTAAACCCAATTCAGCAATTGGCCGCATTCGAAGAACAGGCAAAAAATATTGCCGGTGGGGATGAAGAAGCATTTAACCCAGATAACGATTTCGTACGTGCGATGGAACATGGGTTCCCGCCGATTTCTGGTGTGGGGGTTGGTGTTGATCGTTTGGCCAGCATTATTTTTGACCAACCAACGCTGCGTGATGTAATCTTGTTCCCAATAATGAAGTAAAAAGGTATATACACCATGTCATACATTGGTTCCGATAGTTCTGTGCAGGATATAGTTGCAGATAACGATCGAAAAAATTTAGAAATTATAAATCGCGCAATTGCCGATGGACGTATTAATGAGGAGGCCGGCGAATATCTGAAGACGCTGTATTCAGATAGTTTGCACTGGTTCCGAGAAGTGTTCTATGTTCTGGGCAAATGCTTTGGTGCGCCCAAAACAGCGGTTATGAAGTATGACTATGAAACGAACTGTGCAATCGATGAACCAATCCGTATCGCAGATATCAGCCCACTGTCGCCATATGTGGTAAATCATCGCTTGGATGCGGACCCAATGCGCAATCAATTCTTTACCAATTCTGTGGGGCAACGCGTTGATTTGGCGGTATCGTCGATAGTGACTGTAATTGTTGGTGCGCAAAAAAATATAAACCGCGCATTGGATAAAATTACGGGTAAATACTATGCAGATTATGTAAACGATGTGGCAAATGCTGCGTATAGCGTTCTGGCTGCACACGAGCGCGAGGCATCCGCATGTGCAATTGCAGATAAAATTCGTTCACGTTTTACAGAAAAATATGTCAGCGCTGCATCAGAAACCGTGCTGTCAATTATTGGACGCGGCCACGAAAAAATCGCAGTCGATTTAGTGCGAGCAGTTGATAAAATCGCACCACCACGCATGCGATTGCAGGATGTTTGGCGCGTAAAATGTCTGTTCGATTTAATACCACAGGCACGTACGTTCATTGAACGGCTGTATGAAATGATGCCTGAACGCGTGCTGGCGGTACGTGATACATTCTATAACATGAAAAACCCACGCAATTATCGCGATGCAAAGATAATACTGAACATCGGCCCCAGCCCAGACCAAGTTGTCCCAATGGAAATTATATGCCAGGTTCGCACATTCTTTGAATTCGAAAGCAAAACACACGATGTTTACGAGGCGGCACGAAAAAAGAAGTGCACAAAGTCAGATAATATGGAAGCCCGCCTGGCAGAGTATTATGAAAAAGGCGTAAAAGAATATAATCGTATGATTTGCCAATGCTTGGAAGATTTGTTCGATCGGGTTGGATGGAATATTTTATATTCGCGAAATAATGATGTGTCAATATTCGAAGGATTCCCAAAAGAATGCAGACTGTATTATCCACAAAAGATTTTGGATAATATAAACGAAAAACTGGACGATGCAATCGAAAACGAGGTTTTTCGCGTTCAAAATGCGCCGGTCAAATTGTCCAAGCATCAAGAATCACGCATCTTTCATTTTATGGCGCGATTTGTGCTGGTTGCGGCAATGCCGTATATGCAACACGACTGGGCAATGCCGCCAACAACACAGGCAGGAAAACTATTTAATTTTGTAATGAACGAAGTACAAAGATATTATAAAAAATAGTCGTTGCCCGCGTTATGTGCGGGCATTTTTATTCCCCTTGCTTTCATTGAGAAAAACTGTCAAAATTATATCAGGTTCTGAACGTGCTTGGCAGAACCATAACAGCATAAGGAAAGGATTGGATTATGCGTCAAGGAAAAGTTAAATGGTATAATGGAAAAAAATGCTTTGGTTTTATTAGCCCAGACACACCAAATGCAGACGGCAACACAGATGATGTATTTGTGCATTCTAGCTCGCTGAAGGCCGCAGGTATTAGATTTTTAAATGAAAATGACATTGTTGAATTTGAAGAAGAAGTTCGCAACGGTAAATTATCAGCAACAACAATCGCAGTTATTCAACGTGACGAAGAATCTGCACGCCGTTTCCAGGAACGTCGCGCGGAACGCCGGCGTGCAATCGAGGATCGCAAACAACGCGAAGAAAAATCTTCACGCCGTGGTTTTGCATTCTGGAAAAAATAAATAACAATCCCCCAATTCGGGGGATTTTTATTGGATGTTCATTTGGTATATTTTGCCGGTAATGGGACAAAAATTTGTGGTGCGGGTAAGGAGACTCGAACTCCTATGGGTTGCCCCACTGGAACCTAAATCCAGCGCGTCTACCAATTTCGCCATACCCGCATCGGTCTGTTTTGTTATTTTATGATAAAAATTACTTGATTTCCAGTAAAATATGACATACAATCCGTCCCAGAATAATAAAAAGGCGAATAAAATGGCATCTAAAAAAGGCAGCAAAGAAGTTGTACAGTTAAGAAACAACGAAACTGGTGTGTTCTATATCACTACTAAAAACACTAAGTCTGAGAATACACAGGGTAAAATGAAATTCCGTAAATACGACAAAAAATTGCGCAAGCATGTCGTTATGACCGAAGCGAAGGTTTCACACTAGGACAGTGCAACAGTTTGGTTCAGCATTCCCCACATTTGTGGGGATGTTTTTATTTTATAACGGCGCCCTTAATCAAAGTCAGATCTTCTTTGATATCATCAATTTTTATCTGGATTTGGCCAATACCCGTTTCCAACATAGTTGTACGATTTTCAAGTGATGTTATGCGCACATCTACGCGTTCAAGTTCAGCGACCGATAAATCTTGGCGGGCAACCCAATAGATTAACCCACCAATAAATACAATCAAAAACCAACTGTTGCGCAGAAATTCAAGGCTTATCATAACTTGTCCCCCCTGCCCCGCGCAATTTGTGATTCTATGTGGCGCACTAATGCGCGTTGGGCTTCTGCCCAGCGCAAATCATTGTCAGACGTGTTTGGCCCCAATGTACGTTCTATCGTAATGTTACGCAAATGCCCCAGAACAGAACGCCCCGCAGCAGATGAAAAACAACGTGCATAATTTAAAGAAATATCTGTCATAGCCTGCATTTACCCCCCTAAAACACTTTCCATTGCGGTCATTTGTGCAATCGGCGCAATGTATTTTAATTCTGCGTCACCGTTTAGACGAATTGGTTCAATTAAGCCGCGACGCGCCAATATCTGTAATCCACGATCACACAAGGGACGAATAAATTCATGCAACAGGCGCCCGTATGTCGCCCCAAGAATACGCATCATGTCCGCATTGCGCGCCATGATTTCAGTGGCGGTCATTTCTTTTTCAGATAACAGCCCCAGTCGATCCGCCAATAACGCATGGCGGATACGTTCACGTAAATCTTTTAGTATTAATTGCGAAACATCAAAATTTGCACCGCTGGCCAATGGGGTAAGACCAGATGAGCCAACAGCTTTGGGGATAATCGCACCAGGGGTCAAATTTATGTTTTGCAGATTGATAACGCCATCATCGTCGGCCTGCCATATGCCGGATACCGCAATCGTCGCGTTTTTTAGCACCAGTTCAACAACTTTATTTGCAGTCTTGATATCTGGCAACGCACGCAACACAGGGCCACGGCCATATAATTCGCCAGACGATACAGCCCAACGAAATATAATGTATGGATTCGTTTCAAATGTGCCAGTCGATACAATATTATTTTCAATATCACCACCAACATCCAACCACGCAACAAAATCGGTGCCAACCAATGACTGGACTAATTTTAATGGCGTTTCTGGGTCGCGCTTTATCGTGTCGCGCAGCCCAGCAGGTGGTGTCCATGTTGGATACTGTGCCATTACTTCGCGTGCAGACATGGATGTGGTATGAAATACTGCGTCTGGCAATATGGCAATGTCAGACATGGGGATGGCGGTAAATTGAAACGCAGATGATGCACCGATTGGAGACTGGGCCATGAACAGGCATGCAGTTCCCAATACGACCAAGTCCATATAACACTGATGAATTGTCGTATAGAAATTCGAGTCATTTAAATTGGCACGCAAAACAGCAGTTGCATATTCTGCATTTTGGGCCAGGTCGCTTTCGCCAACCAACTGCAGCCACATAGATTCAGGCGGTGTCATCAATGTATAAATCGATGCCGCCAAATTATCGACCGCATCCATGGCGGTCGCATCAAATAATGTCGCCGCGTCATCGTCGGCCGACGGCATGGCATAGCGACGTGCCGCGTCCCAGCGATTTTGCCATGGACCGCGCATGTCCAGGGCACGTTTATAAAGATTTTGCAAGTTTTGATACATTTTGTTTCCTTTTGGTTGTTAAATCTTGAAATTTGTATTCGCAGAAAATGTTCTGGCACGGGCACCGATGGCGCGAACCGGGATTGGCATGTCCGCAATGGCGCCCGCAACCGCGTCCAGGCCGTCATCGTGAATGCCCGGCGCACCAATCGGTGTCCACCCCAGCATTTCCGCCATCAAGGCCGTGTTCTGAACACGTGTATGCGCATGCAGGCGCCCAGTTGACAGGACTGGTTCAATCGCGTTTAAAATGCGGTCTGATTTCGATTTGTGATTCTGAATTTTGTTAACGTAAATATTTACGCCACGACGCACCGCACAATCATGCATGATTTCGGGCACACCCATGCCAATACCGTTGGTTTCCAGACTGATTCTGGATAAATTGCGCGCAGCCATAAAATCCAGCACCATGTCGCATTGGCGCGATAATGGAAACTGGTCATCGTCGGATACGGTCAGATACAAAACGTCATGAATAAAAATATGATGCGTTTTATCATCCCGATATAGCAAGACACAGGCACTGCCATCGCGACGACGTCGCCCGGTCGATGGATCCCAATATAACGTCATGCCTGATATGTGAAAATCACCAATCCGGGCCATACGTACATCGAATTCATCGTCGTAAAAAATTAACCCACCTGGGTCCAGGCGCGCGCGTTCCAATGGCGTGCATTCCAGCATCATTTGTGATGAAAAATGACGCGGGCCAACTGTTATGCGCAGCTCTTCAATCCTGGACGCTGGAAAAAGTTCGGGCCACGCGGGTTCGCCAACAGCATTAATTATCGGTATTTTCAACAATTTATACCCAAGCAAAAAAGGCGTTGAAAAAGCTTTTTTTTCATATACCATTGGCATAGAAGCAAAGGAATTTGACATGGATTTTACCCCCAAAACATTACCAACAAATCTGGAAGCAGAACAGGCCGTCCTGGCCGCGGTATTGATGAATAATCGGGCACTGGAACGTGTTAATGAATTCCTGAGCAGCAAGCATTTTTCACATCCCGCACATCAGGAAATATATAAATTGGCCGAAAAACAATTTGCCGCGGGAATACCATTCGAAATTATCACAGCAAAAAATTATTTGGACCAACAGGGTGTTCTGGAATCTGTTGGTGGCGTTGATTATTTAAGCCAACTGGCCGGTGCCGGTGCAACGGTCGCAAATGTAGAACAGTATGCACGTATCGTCTATGAACATGCGTTGAGGCGCGATCTGATTGCATTGGCCCAGGATATCACAGACCAGGCATTTGTAGAAGATTTGGACAACCCTGTATCGCGACAAATCGAAATTGCAGAACAAAAACTGTTCGATATGGCAACAACAGGGACGTCTGAACGCGAAGTGACATCAATTTCAACCGCGTTGCAAAGCGCACTGGCCGAAGCAGAAATCGCATACAAGGCAGACGGTCAATTGTCTGGTTTGACAACGGGGCTGAATGCACTGGACAAATCAATCAGCGGTTTGCACCATTCCGACCTGATTATCATCGCGGGACGTCCTGCGATGGGAAAAACAACGCTGGCAATGAACATAGCATTTAATGCAGCCCAGGCAATCGCATATGGGCGTGCAAATAAAAACTATAAAGGCGCAGTCGTGTTTTTCAGTTTGGAAATGTCTGCGTCACAATTGGCGGCGCGTGTTTTATCGTCACAATCAAAAATTCCAGCGACATCTATGCGCGAAGGAACACTGACAGACGAAGATTTCCTGAAAATGTCGCAATATTCGGCCGCAATCGGTCAGGTGCCACTGTTTATAGATGACACCCCGGGGATGAGTGTGCCGATGATGCGAACACGCGCGCGCAGACTGTCGCGCAAACATGGCGGAATCGCACTGATTGTAATTGACTATCTGCAGCTGATGACGTCGCCAGGTGGCAAGCACAGCGATAATCGTGTTCAGGAAATTTCTGAGATTACACGTGGGCTGAAGATGCTGGCCAAGGAATTAGATGTTCCTGTTATTGCGCTGTCCCAGCTGTCACGAAGTGTCGAAGCGCGTGATGACAAACGCCCAATGCTGTCAGATTTGCGTGAATCTGGATCAATTGAACAGGACGCCGATATCGTTATGTTTACATACCGCGAAGAATACTATCTGCAAAATCGCGACCCATCTGAACGTATGTCAAATACGACAAATAATGCGATGGTTGAATCGTGGCAAAAACGATATGAACGTTCACGTGGCAAGGCAGATATTATCATCGGCAAAAACCGACATGGACGCCCAGAAACCGTTCGTACGGCGTTCTTTGGCGATTACAGTCTGTTTGACAATCTGGACGAGTTTGAAGCCCGTGGCGAAAATGAATTTGCACAACCTGCCCCAACAATTACGGCGGCACAACTGGCAAATGACGCGGATTCGGCACCGACTGCAATCGATCCAGATGCGTTCCCAGACGACATGCCATTGTAATTTTTAATTATTTACTTGCGCCGGGGGTTAAAATTGACTATTATTTTGTCAAGTATTAGTCATTTAGGAGTTTGCCCATGGCCCAAGAAGAAATTATATTTCCAAATAACATTCGCAATATTCGCTTAGCTAATGGTATGAAAATGACCGAACTGGCCCGCCAGACAGGTTTGTCATTGTCCGCTGTTTCTAAAATAGAAAAAGGGGTACGACGACTGAACCAAAAGCAGTTGCTGAATATTTGCAATATATTGGGATGCAAGCTGTCTGATATTTTTATCAAAGAATCAGATGATGTGGCAAACCAATGGCAGCATGAAATTAAGCGCCGTATGTCCGATAATGAAAACAGCGGACTAAAAGTATTCGGCAGCGGACTGCGTAAAATACGCCAACAAAAAGGTAAAACAATCGCCCAGGCGGCAAAAGATGCAGGAATGACGCTGTCTGTGTATCACAAGATAGAGGTTGGACAACGCGAAATATATCAAAATGAAATTGAACCATTGGCGAAATCATTCGCACTGGGCGCCGAAGAGCTGTTCGACAAAATTGCAACCTTGTATAAATCTGGCGAGCTGAACAAACAAATCAGCAAGGTAAAAGAACGCGTAAAATCAGTTCTGGTACCCGGGAATCCATTATCAGGAATGGATATGCATGGCGGTCTGTATGGCGCAAAGTTGTATGACAGCGCACGAAAAAAACTGGTCCCAGTATTTGGAACACCATCGGGAAAAACAATCGCATTCAAAAAATCAGATAAAACCATGATTGTAGCACCAATGACACTGGAAGGACGCGCAGGCATATACGCAATTGTACCAAACTCGAAACGCTTGGGCGGATTTATACCGGAAAAATCATATGTGTTCGCAGATTCTGCAACGCCCGCACAGCCTGGGGATTTAGCCATCGCAATCGATACAGATTTTGATGCGCTGGATGACGAAACAACTGTGAATGCACATGTCGTCAGTGTCCGCCAAGATTCCAAAGGCAAGGTTTATGGCCAAATTTCTGCGCCAGAAGAAAAAATTACAACCGCAACAATGCATAAGGTTGTTATGATTGTTATGGAATAACCCGCCATTAACGGAGAGAGATTATGAACGTAAAAACCGGCACAATTGCACTGAGATTATTAAACCTGTACCGCCAAGAACACGTAATTATCGGGGGCTGGGCGACGGTTAATTCGGTGTTTGTTAACGAGGCGACCGATGATGTATTAAAAGAATTACAGGGGTTGCCAAATGGAAAATCGCTGGTTCAACATATCAAAAATCTGCGTGATGGCAAGACCCAGATGAATACGATCGACCCAGAACTGATGCCATATGGTGGAATGATGGTCGCAGAAGATATAGCAACAGTCAAACTGAATCAAAATCAATTGCACGAATTAGAAGATGCATTGAATAGTTTCACCCCAGATCAAATGGGACTGGACAGGTTTATGTCACTGGATATCGTTCGCGCGTTTGGCGAAGAATGGCAAAACGCCGTTCGTGCGGCACTAAATGCGCGCCCAGATTTACTGGATAAATGGAATGTCGTAAACCAGACATACAACGCATATAGACTGTGGGATACGGCAAACAACATCATCGCCAACCCAATATCTGATCGGGTACGGGCCCAGGTGCAGGCGGATATGCCAGAATATGAAACATATTTACCAATGTTTGGTGATGCAGGCGCAGAATTATTGGCAAAATTACGAACATTTATCAGCAGCATGAACTAGTCCGCGGGGGAGGTACGATATATCGTATCGTATGTGTGTGGCGTGCCAATATAAATCATGGCACCGGTGGGCGATAATATAAAATCAAGTTCCCGCAGGCGTTCGCGCATATTGTCACGTTTCTGGGCGGTGTTGGATGTATTTGGAACTTCGATATCGTCACAAATAATCAAATCTGCGCGCAGACCGGTGATGTTGCCGTGCAACCCCTGGCAAACAACAGATGGTTCGCGAATCCCAATCGGACGATTGATCGTTATACGATTTGATGACCATTCTTTCTTGTTCCCTGGAACAAGGTGTTCGCACCATGGATGATTTTCCAAAATATGACGAATATGCGAAACCATACGCGATGCCAGACTGGATTCTGCAGACAGGACAAGAATACGTGTCTGGGGACGCAGGTACAATACACACGCAACAAAAATACCAACAACTGTCGATTTACCAGAATGACGAAACGCCATCAGCAACCCACGATGGGGCGCATCACATATTACGCCATATAAAAATTCTATAATTCGACGATGATGCGCAGGCGTTTTTAACCCAAGCGTTCGATTCCATTCATCCAGAAAGCTGTAAAAATCAGCAAGCGTTACTGCTGTCATTTGATACATCAGATATGCCACAGTACAATTCTGGCACAGATCCGGCGCCAAGTTTCGATTTAACACAGTTGTATATGCCATCAATCACAATATGAAAATCTTGTAACGCAGACAACAGGAAATTAAAATCTGTGTTTAAATCTTCGGAATCAATCGCACATGTTGGCTGATAATCAATCGTGCGTGACAATGATATCTGGCGAAATATATCTATTTTAGTGTCTGCGGGTGGCGCTTCGTCAAAGACAATATTTCCACCTGAAAAATCTTCGTTTGGTACAATCGTATAATTGTATTGCCCCCCACCAACAATACCGTTTATCGCAACCCGAACATCTGCAATCTGAAAAAATGGAAATGCAAACGCAAATTCTGTTGCCTGTCCATCCATGACATAAGATATTTTATACATACTATCCCCCCAATGCAAATTACCCCACTAAATCATCAAATCTGGAAAGCAATGATTTTAACAGGTTTGGTTTTTTAGCTTTGATACTTTTTAATTTGCTTAAATTATTAAGCCGCTTTTCTTCGTATGGTGCAGCAGTTTCTGATTTCAAGCGTTTTAATACCGCGCCTTCGGTGACGCCAGATGTGCGCATTCCGGACGCCCCGTATTTAGCACGCTGGGCAGCCAGAGCTTTTTTTACCAGGTTTGTTTTTTCCGCATCATCTGCGGCCATCTGCGCCAATATTTCTTTACGCTGAGATTTTGCAGTCTTCTTGGCGTCTTTATATTCCAGAATTTCTGTGATATCTGACACAACTTGTCCCATATTTATATCCTTTGGTTATTATATTTAAACTGTGTACCAACCATGCATGCTGATTGATAGTATTGTGGCGGGAAAATTTTCATCACTGTGCACTGTCCATGTGGGCACATCAAAATTTTGAATATTTCCCAACAGGTTTATCGAAACATCACCACTGTATCCAGGGGCGTTTTCTGCATATATCGTGTTCGGCAATGTTATACGATGACCATTTATTGACACTGATTTAGTATCAATTACCCGCGCAGATATTTTGCGCAGGCGTAAACGCGTTGCATTATGCCCAGACACGCGCAACGGCAACCCGGATGCAATATATGAAAATCCGTGAACGTCCGCATCCAACATCGTTTCTGAATCAAAATATTCCAGGTAAACAACACCTGCGCGACGCGTTACAACATATGTGACGCCATCACATACAGAAACAGATAAAAATTCGCCACAGGTTTTATAGGTCCCCCACGCAGACACCCCAAGTGACGCATTCTGATTCAAAACCGCCATTTTACCGTCATCACGAACAACAAATAATTGGCGCGTTGACGCGTTATAGGCAATATCAATCGGCGTATTCATTAAATGCTTTGATAATGCACACAAATCGTCCGCATTGTAATTTTCCCCCAATTCATCCAAAGATAACTGACGAATATCAAGCCCATTGCCAGATATAAAGATTGTTGCGCCTTCTATTTTTTGGGGTGGCAGATAGCGCGCCACGTACGAACCAACAGATGTATGCTGTTTTATATCAACAACGGATGGGGTCAATGGTTTACTGGAAATTGCCCATTCACCGACGTTGGTTAAAATTTGCAGATTGTCACTGCTGACGACGGTGCAAATTTGTTGACGCTGGGCAGACAACAGGGAAATAAATATCGCTTCGTCATCCAGGCCAGTACCTGTGTTAAAATTATTATGCTGGCCGACACGTGACATCCATATCCCCCCAGGCCATGAACGTGAACCACCAAATACCAAGCGGTCTTGATGAAATGTGATACTGCGTGGCCAACCACGACGTTTTCCGAATGCGCATTCGTACCAATCTGATACAGACGCCCCAGGTAATGTATATGTGCCATTTGTATGAACAACGATTTGTGTTGGGCTGATGTATTCTGTTATTAACCACTGACGCCCCAACAAATACAGCCGACCACCAACATTTTCCGTGGTCCAAAAATTTGAATTGGTCGTAAATGTCGCATAGTTATTGCCAGATGAATGGGCGCTGACCGTGATTTTTACATCAGACGCATCATCAAACTTTACAAACGGCATGTTTACAGTCATATCTGAATCATTGCGCGAAAATTCAAATTCGCGGAAATAAAATCTGTCGTTTGATTTATATAATATTTGCGGTTGATAATCAGGGTGCACAAATATCATGGTATCGAAACGCTGGGCATACTGCAGCAAAGCACTGTCTTGATATGACCATGGGCTTTTCAGCGACTGGTAATGGGTATTACCGTGATAAATATCTATGTAATATTCGCTGATTGAGATTAAGTATTCTTCGTCGTCAGATACAGAAAATGATATTAATCGTGCAGCGCCAACCAATGTATCGGCCGTGCGCAGACCACTGCGACGCGACAGACCGCCACCCGCCAAAACATCCATATTTTCCAATTTGGACAAACCATTAATATTATCATGTGCGTAAAATTCAGGGGCAACTTCGCCGTTTGCAAATGAATTTTGTGTTTTTATAAAATCTGCCATGTGAAAAATCCCCCAAATTTAAAAACGCGCATTAAGTAATGAAAAATCTGAAATCCCGTCCGAAACAGATGTGGTACTGTCTATAAATTTCGCGGTTTGTAATTCTGTTTCATACATCGCCGCCAACATACGAAATACAGTTTGATCGCCCATCAGCGGAATACAAAATTCCATCGCCAAACGCGTCGCAGCCAACGAAACAAAATATCCTGGATATGATTCCGGGGTGGTTTTTACAACTGCGGTTATCGTAATCGTATCGCCATCGGATAAAATCTTGTTGCCGATAATGTGACCTGATGTTTTCAATACGCGCAACACGTTTGTCGGAATCAAAAAGTCACCGTCTGTATTTTTCTTTAATTCCAGACGCTGTGTCGCAAAACGCCATGGATGGGCAGCAATAATCGAATCCATCACAGGTTCAAATAATGTGCGCGCCAGTTTTGATGCCGCAGTATCATCTGTCAGTGACTGAATTGGGTTTTCGCCAATTTTCAATAATGCCATTGAACATAAATCTATTTTTGTAAGCATTTTTGCCACCTTAGGTTAAAAATATTTTGGGCCGACAAATTAATGTCGACCCGGATAAAAAAAAAGAAAAAAAATATCTTATGCCAATGCAACAGTTGTAACATTCAGGTCTGTGATATTAATTTTCTTGATTGCAGTATTGTCAGATGCGTTGATGATGATAATATCACCAATGTTCATCAATGTTTTTACATTGTTAAAATACCCATTGGCAGTGACCGTTGCCAATGTTTCAGATGCGCTGCTGTAGTGCCACAATGTAAATCCATTTGCATACGCAATGACAGATAAATTTTTGTTCTGAAAAGCCATATGTTTTTTCCTTTGGTTAGATAGAATTTAAAATTGTGTTATTCGGCATCCGAACACTTGACACGAACAATGCCTTCAGCATCAATCAAAACCGCGCCCTGGGACATGCTGTTGCTGATAAAGTGCGCAGCGCGTTCCCCATGCCATGAAATATCTGTTTTGACTTCCTGGCCACAGGCATGACCAATACTGGATGCGTGATAAATAAAGCAGTCGCGATTAGTGTCTGAACCCGGCAGGCCATTGTACAGAACCCATGTAATCCCCAACCATTTGCGCGCAACGCCACCGTTCAACAATGGCAACGCATCGCCAACATAGTCCGCAGACACAAATTCATCCATCGACAGCAATTCGTTCCACTGGCGTACGCCAACAACCGCAAAACGGCGTCCATCATCTGGAACATCGTTTGTGTTCAATACTTCGACCGCAGATAAAATCAAATCTTTGGTCAAGCCTGTTGAATAATCACCAACATTGGCCGTTGCATTATTCATGGCTGACACGATTAATTCATCGGTCTTGCGCCCCAATGCATACGCACCAGCAGATGCCACAACACGACGTTCATCAATATTGACCTTTAATTCATCCAATGCGTCAACCCAATCGCCCGCATAATAATCAGATAACATACATTCAACAGGTTCATGATTCAAATTCATAACAGGCACAATACCATGACGTGATTTTGTACTGGCGGTGCCACGACCAACCTTTTGAAAAGTAGTAGATGCGCCAACAACCCCAGATTTACTGCGGACCGTCGAACGCAATTTAGTGCCCATTTGCTGATAAGCCAAATGAACATCAGCTTCGAATTGTTTCACAAATACATTATCTATGGAAACAGACATAAAAAATCCTTTGGTATAAAAAAATTAAACAAAGATATCGTAATTGATATCCAGAATAAATTTTGTATTTTGGTTATGCATAAAAATGCGCCATCAAACAAAAAATTTGGGTCCATCGATATGGATTATCCATAAAAAAATCAGTCAGACATGCGCAAATATCTGACTGATACTTTTATAAAAAACCCCGCAAATGCGGGGTAAGGTTAAACATTATTTTTTCTTGCAACATTTTTTTGCAGGTGCTTTTTTCACAGCAACTTTCTTTGCAGCTGGTTTCGCAGCAACTTTTTTCGCAGGTGCTTTCTTTGCAACTGGTTTTGCAGCTACTTTTTTCGCAGGCGCTTTCTTTGCAACTGGTTTTGCAGCTACTTTTTTCGCAGGTGCTTTCTTTGCAGCTGGTTTTGCAGCTACTTTTTTCGCAGGTGCTTTCTTTGCAGCTGGTTTTGCCGCTACTTTTTTCGCAGGTGCTTTTTTTACAACTGGTTTTGCAGCTGGTTTTGCAGCTACCTTTTTCGCAGGTGCTTTTTTTGCAACTGGTTTTGCAGCTGGTTTTGCAGCTACCTTTTTCGCAGGTGCTTTCTTTGCAGCTGGCTTTGCAACTGGTTTTTCAGCAACGGCTTTTTTTGCAGCTGCTTTTCTCTTGAACAAGAATGCCATTCTTTCTCTCCTTAATATAAAAGTTTTGCACAGAACAAATCTGTTTTGTTCTTGGTTTGTATTTTATCGTAATTACAAAACTTAGTAAAGTAGAAAGTGCATTTTTTCCAATCAAGAATATAATTTTTTAAAACCATTTTCTATTTTTCTGATGTATTCACTGTCACCGTCACGCCAATATCTGGGGTCGCGCATCATGC
>JAZROU010000039.1:0-22471 GCA_045648865.1 Candidatus Enterousia sp. | reverse complement strand
TCGCTGGGGCTGGATATTGCGCTGGGGGTTGGTGGATACCCAAAGGGGCGTATCGTTGAAATTTATGGGCCGGAATCGTCAGGAAAAACAACATTGGCGTTGCATGCGGTTGCAGAATCACAGAAAAAGGGTGGAACGTGCGCGTATATTGACGCGGAAAATGCACTGGACCCCAGTTATGCGAAAAAATTGGGTGTGGATGTTTCGAAACTGATTATTTCACAGCCGGATTCAGGGGAACAGGCGCTGGAAATTGCAGATACGCTGATTAAATCTGGGGCGGTTGATGTGGTTGTTATCGATTCTGTGGCGGCATTGGTACCAAAGGCAGAATTAGAAGGAAATATTGGTGATTCTTTTGTTGGAACGACGGCGCGTTTGATGAGTCAGAGCTTGAAAAAACTGGCGGGGTCGGTGTCGCGCAGTAATACACTGTTGATATTTATTAACCAGATTCGTATGAAGATTGGTGTGATGTTCGGTAATCCAGAAACAACGTCGGGTGGTAATGCGCTGAAGTTCTATGCGTCTGTGCGCCTGGATATCCGCCGTACAGGGCAAATCAAAGACAAAGAAAACATTATTGGAAATGAAACACGTGTAAAGGTTGTGAAAAACAAGGTCGCACCACCATTCCGTACGGTCGATTTTAAGATTATGTATGGCGAAGGTATTTCAAGAATCAGTGAAATCTTGGATATGGGTGTGAAATATGACCTGATTGAGAAAGCGGGCAGTTTCTATTCTTATAACAGCGAAAGAATGGGACAGGGCGAAGCAAATGCACGCCAATGGTTGAAAGACAGACCTCAGGTCCAGGAAGAATTGCTGGATAAAATAATGGCGCGTGCATCGGGTATTGCCGAAGAAATGACAACCGGCCCGGTTGATGATGCAGATGAAGTTATGAGTGAAGTAGAAGAGTAATGAAAATCCCCAGTCGTTATGGCTGGGGTAATTTATACAAGAATACAAAAAAAGGTGTGCAGATGAATATGAAACGTGCGTGGGCTTTGATGCAAATTATCGTCCAGGGACATATATTGAATTGGTTCTGGCGTGACAGAAAACACAGACGTATGGTTCGCAGCGCGGTTATTGAACGCGTGATTCCAAAATATTTTGAACATTATTTGCCGGCTGTGACCAAAATTGTAGAACGCAAGGTTGTTAATAATGATGCGAATGATAAAATTTTTACATTGTGGTTGCAGGGTGAAGAAAATGCACCAGCCCTGGTTAAGGCGTGTTATCGTAGTGTTCGCCGGCACTGTAAGCAGGAGTTGGTTGTGTTGGATGAGAAGACCGTGTTTGACTATATCACGTTGCCAGATGTTATCATGAAAAAACGTAGGGCAGGAAAAATTTCGCATGCGCACTTTGCGGATATTTGTCGTGTGGAATTGTTATACAATCATGGTGGTTATTGGTTGGATTCAACTGGATTTGTGACCGAAGCTATTCCAGATTGGATTGCAGATGAAGATTTCTTTGTTTATATGGCGGGACAAAATGTTGGCAGTCCATACAGTTTTATGCAGAATTGTTTTATTCGTGCGCGTAAAGGGGCATTTTTGTTGGATGCATGGCGGGCGATGATTTTAGAATTCTGGATGCATGAAAACAGATCGTTTGATTATTTTATGCATCAATTGTTATTTAAAACAATGGTAGAAAACGATTCGCGTGCGAAAAAATATTTCGCCAAAATGCCACATGTAGACCAGGATCCAACGCATGCGCTGTGGTGGGATTATCATGATAAGCCATTTGATAAGGAAACATTTAATCGGGTGACCAGTGGGGCGTTTTTTCAAAAGACTACGTATCATCAGGCAAAAAATCCAAAGCCGGGTACGGTGGCGGCTGAGATGCTGAAAATGTAAGGGTAAAATATGCCAAAAGTATCGGTTGTAATTCCTGTGTATAAGGTAGAAAAATATCTGCGCAGATGTTTGGACAGTTTGTTAAATCAGACTGTGCAAGATTGGCAGGCGATTTGTATCGATGATGGCAGTCCAGATAAATCGCCGGCGATACTGGATGAATATGCGGCCAAAGATGCCAGATTTATTGTTGTTCATAAAGCTAATCAAGGGGTGTCTGCGGCAAGAAATGATGGAATAGCCAGGGCGACTGGGGATTTTATTCATTTTATGGATGCAGATGATTGGATTGATGCGCAATTCTATGAAGCGATGATAGGGGTTGCTAATGCAACCAAGGCAGATATGGTGTGTGCTGGGTTTGTAAGTGATAATAAGTATACGAAACCGATAAAGTATAAATCTGTCAGGGTATTAAGAACAATTACCGAGAAATTACTGGGGACATTCGGTTTGACTGATTCTTATGTGTGGCGGTATTTGTTCCGGGGGGATTTTGTGAAAAATGATTGTATGCTGTTTGATACAAATTTGATTGCCCAAGAAGATACCTTGTTTGTATTAAATGCAATTGAAAAAGCGCAAACAATTGCTGTTGTGCCGGGTGTGTTTTATCACTATATGTTTAACGAAAATTCTGCGCTGAATAGGCGTGACGCAGAACATCATGCGCGTGTCAAGGCCCAATATAAAATTGGCAAGGCATATAGAAAAACATTTGCAAAACAACATGGTGTGTTGTGGATTTGGAAATTGCGTAAGTTTCTTAATTGGTTTAAATAAAAAAAGGGGGGTGTGATGCCTGCGATTTCAGTTATTATTCCAATATATAATGTCGAAAAGTATTTGCGCAGATGTTTGGACAGTGTGAAAAATCAGACATTCCAGGATTGGGAAGCGATTTGTGTCAATGATGGTAGTCCAGATAACAGTGCAACTATTTTGGAAGAATACGCATCACATGATGCGCGCTTTAAGATTGTAAACAAGGAAAATGGCGGGCTGTCCGATGCGCGAAATGCAGGTATGGCGGTCGCAACAGGGGAATATATATTGTATCTGGACAGTGATGATTTTATTCATCCCCAGACAATGGAGATTGCGTATGCGCTGGCGATGCGTGATGGGACGGATATTGTGTCTTTTACATATGACAGAATTTATCGACCGCAATTGATGGTGCGGCATGTGCTGAAAATGGATACCGATAATGTAGTGCCGTGGCGTATGCATAAAAAGTATAATGTAGCCCGCATACCAACGTTGGTGACGGATGATGTGTATGAATATGCGACTGAACGTACGCATAATGCGCCGGGAAAAAAGAAAAAATGGCTGATTAAACATTGTCAGGTTTGGAAAAATATGTACAAACGTGAACTGATTGCGGATGTGCCGTTTATCAAGGGGATTTTGTTCGAAGATTTTCCATGGTGGAGCCAGGTTATGTTGCTGAATCCGCGTGTGACAATTGCGCCACTGCCACTGTATTTTTATATACCTAATTTTGGTGGAATTGTGCTGAGTGCCAAGCAATTGCGTATAATGCAAAGCCTGTGTATGGGGATTAAGACCGCGTTTTTAAAATATCAAGAATCAGCAACGCCGTACCAGATGAAAAAATGGTCCGAGAATTTTCAGTGGTATTTTATTGCCAAAGCGTTTGGTAAATTAAAATACTTGGATGGTGATGACGAACGGATTGTTGCCATGGATTGTTTGCGTGATTTAGAACGGATTGGGATCTTGGACAGACCGCCGTTTCGATGGGCAAAAAAATTACGTGCGCAAATTTGTGATTTTATTAAAACGTGCCACGTAGAATAAAAAAAATCCCCATTGGGGGATTTTTTATTTCCTAGCGACGTTTTTGGCGATCAAAGAAATTGCGGGCCAATTGTTCGCGTATGGCAATTTGGCGTGCCAGGTCACGGCGTGATGCGTGGTTCAGGCGTTCAGTATAATCGCGACGGAAAAAGTGGATGCGACTTGGGTATAACTGAAGGACTGGTTCGCCTGTTTCTTTGTCCAGGTATTCAACAATTTGTGTTGCGATTTTTTCGCCCAGGATTTCGCATAACATTGATTGCTGGGATTGCATTTCGTTTGCACATGGATTTGGAAATTCTGTGCATGTCATCCACCCGTCGGTGTTTTGAACCTGTTTGCCGTTCAGGACAACCACCGCCAACGGTGTGTTTTTACATAATTCAAATGCATTCAGACCAGAAAGTGCAGAAAATTTAATCTGATATGTGTTCTTTTTTTTGCTGGAAATATGATCCTGGGCAATTGGTTTCTTTTGGTTAAATAATTTCATTTTTTTGTATCCTGTTTTTTGTTTGGTTGATTCTTATATATTGTATATAACACAAAAACATAAATTGTCAATACTTTGTGGCAAAAAATATACCGGGATATTTCCCGATATATATGATTTAAACGAACAAGTCTTTGACAAATTGGGCGTGTTCAGTGATGAATTTAAATCGAAATTCTGGTTTTTTGCCCATCAGTTCGGATACGATTGTGCGCGTTTTTTCGGTGTCTTCGGCACCTTCTTCGGTGCGTGGTGGCAGTTCAACGCGTATCAATCTGCGTGTTTTGGGGGACATGGTTGTTTCGCGTAACTGGTTTGGCATCATTTCGCCCAGACCCTTGAATCGGGATATTTCAACGCGTTTGTTTTTATATTTTGTTGATTTCAGGGTTTCCAGTTCTTCGTCCGTGTCAACATAGATTGATTCTGTACCACATGTTAATTTGTACAGCGGTGGGCATGACAGGTATAGGTGGCCGCCATAAATTAACTGGGGCATGTATTGATAGAAAAATGCCATCAACAGTGATGCGATGTGACTGCCATCGACGTCGGCATCGGTCATAACAATAATTTTTTCATAGCGCAGTTTGTCTTCGTTCCAATCGCGCGCAGTGCCAGCGCCAATAATGTCAATCAGGTCGTTTAATTCGCGGTTGTTGCCAAAGCGTTCGTCGGAATTTGATATGACATTTAAAACCTTGCCGCGCAGGGGCATAATTGCCTGGGTCGCGCGGTCGCGCGCCTGTTTGGCGGTGCCGCCGGCCGATTCCCCCTCTACTATAAATAATTCTGTGCCGGCAATGCCGTGTTTAGAACAGTCTGCCAGTTTCGCCGGCATACGAATGCGTTTTGTCGGGGTTTTGCGGGCGACGTCTTTGACCGCCTTGGTCTTAATGCGCGCATTCGCCAGGTTGATGACAAATTCTAGTAATGCATTTGCCGTTTTTGGGTCGGATGCCAGAAACATTTCCCATGGGTCGCGCAGTGCGTTTTCAGTGTATCGTGCGATTTCAGGGTTTGATAACTTTTCCTTGGTCTGTCCCAGAAATTGAGGTGTCTTATAAAAAACAGAAACAATCGCCGCGACTGAATCAAAAACGTCTTCGCCAATAATGGATGCGGCGGCTTTGTTATTAACCTTTTCCCCGTATGCCTTTATCCCCTTGGTGATGGCGGATTTAAAGCCGGTTTCATGGGTGCCGCCGTCAATTGTGGCAATTGTATTACAGTATGACGAGAAAAATCCGTCGTCTGATGCAGCGCCGTTTTCGTCAGTTAAAAATGTCAGCGCCCATTCAACGCGGCCACAGTCGTCTGGGAAATCAACGCTGCCACTGAAAATGCGTGGCAAGATGCGTGGTTTTGTGTCTGTCTTTTCGGCCAGGAAATCCGCCACGCCATTTGGATAATAAAATGTTGTTGTGGCAGGGATATTCATATCTTCGGTTAATAATTCTGGATTGCAATGCCATTCAATTTTTACACCACGTGACAGGAATGCCTTGGCCCGGGCCATGCGATAAATTTTTATCGGTTTAAATACAGCAGATGCGCCAAAGATTTCATCGTCGATTGTAAAGCGGATTTTGGTTCCGTGTGCCTTGGTCGCATCGCCGCGGGTCATCGGTGATGTGGTCAGACCACGCGAAAATGTCTGGTGCCAGTTGTAGCCATCGCGGGCAATGTCAACCACCATTTCAGATGACAGCGCATTTACAACCGCAGAACCCACACCGTGCAGACCGCCACTGGTTTTATAAACATTATTATTAAACTTACCACCAGAATGCAGGGTTGTTAATATAACCTCTAGTGCGGATTTGCCAGGGTATTTTGGGTGTTCGTCAACCGGGATACCACGGCCGTCGTCGGTGATTTCAATCGTTTTAGAATCAATCAAATTTACAGTGATTTTCTTGGCAAAGCCGGCAACAGCTTCGTCAATGGAATTATCCATAATCTCAATCGGCAGGTGATGCCATGCCTTTTCATCGGTGCCACCAATATACATGCCAGGACGCAGGCGGACGGGTTCAAGCCCTTCTAGTACCTGGATGTCTGATGCGTCATATGTCTGTGTGTTTTTTTCTGTCATAATGTTTGTATTATTAAAACATTTTTGAATTTTGTGCAAGTCTAAAGAATTTCTGCCTAAACCAATATTGGGGGTTGATTTTTTGCGGGGCGGTTCTATATATTTGATAACGAATATAATTATATGGACATATAAAATGAATAAAAACCCGTACGAAGTTTTGGGCGTTGCCCGTGATGCATCAGATGCAGATATTAAAAAAGCATATCACAAACTGGTGATGAAGTATCATCCAGACAGAAATCCAGATAACAAAGACGCAGAAGAAAAGTTCAAAGAAGTTAATAATGCGTTCGATATTTTAAAAGATCCGCAAAAGCGCGCGGCGTATGACCGATTTGGTGATGCGGCATTTGCAAATGGTAATGGGGCAGGCGCTGGGTTTGGTGGCGGAAATCCATTTGGAAACGGGGCGTTCCATTTTAATATGGGTGGTGGTGCAGGGATGGAGGATATCCTGCGCGAGGCTATGCGTGGATTTGGTTTCGGGGATTTTGGTGGTGGGCCGCAACGGGGTGCGCCACAGCGCGGTGGACGTGATTTACTGGACGAAGTGGTTATTGATTTGCGTGATGCGTATTTTGGAAAAACGCATACTGTTAAATTTTCCAGTAATGTAGAATGTGAAAAATGTCACGGACATGGTACCGCAGATGGTAAACCAGCGCCGGCGTGTCCGCGATGTGGGGGCAGTGGATTTATTCAAACACGCCAAGGGTTCTTTGCGATGGAGGCCCCGTGTCCAGAATGTAATGGCCTGGGGCGTAAAATTGACAAGAAGTGTTCCGATTGTGGCGGGGCCGGGGTTTTGCATAAACAGCGCACGTTAGAGGTTAAGATTCCGGCCGGAATCGAAGATGGGGCACGGTTGCGCCTGGCGGGACAGGGCGAAGCAGGGGCAAATGGCGCGCCAGCGGGTGATTTCTATTTAGATGTTCGGGTGCGACCAGATAAACGCTTTGAACGCAATGGTAATGATTTGATTGTGCGAATGGATGTGCCGTTTACGACGTTGGCGCTGGGGGGCGAGATAGAGGTTGAAACAATCGATGATAAAAAATTATCGGTCAAGGTTCCAGCCGGTACCCAAGTTGGGGAAAAGCTGCGTGTGCGTGGGCATGGTATGCCATCGACACGGCGCAGCGGGACATTTGGCGATTTGTATATAGATGTCGCAATTAAAATTCCAACCAAGCTGACGGATAAGCAAAAAAAATTGCTGGGTGAATTTGCGGGGATGAAATCCGATAAAAAGGGATGGTTCTGATTTAAAAAAAACGCAGGTTTGGGTTTGTGCACGGTGGCGTGGTATACAGTATTTGTTGTTTACAGGACTTGAAAAAATTGATATAATCATGGTGAACATACATGCATTGTGCGTGGTGTTTGTTTATAGAAAGGTTGGGTTTCTGGGTGTTCCAGAGCACAAGGAGAGTTTTTTATGAGAAGTCAAAAGTTTGCGAATTCTGTTAAGAATGCTGTTGGTACGGTGTTTTTGTTGGCAGGTGCGTTTTTTGTGTGTTCGACAATGTTGTCAATTCGCGCCGTGTTCGCAGATCCAATTGCACCAATTGATCAGGTGGCCCAGATGAATGTTGGGCGTGGGGGGGCGAATGCACGTGCGTCTGGGCGTGCAAATCCACGTGCGAATTTAAATCCGTCACGTGCAACTGTTGCGCGGACCACGGTCGCAGGCGGGGTAGATATGTCGCGTGCAACTGCGTCGCGCAGTACGGTTCAGTCGCGTGCCGTCACATCACGTGCAAATGCCCGTGGACAGGCAACACGTAATGTTGTGTCGCGTCAAAATGCGGTGACGTCGCGCGCAAATGCAAATGCACAACGTGCGGTTCGGGCACGCACAGCAACAACAGACGCGGTTAATAATTCGCGTGTGTCCCTGCAGGGCAGTGCAATTCGTGGGTCAAAGACGTCCGCGGCAACGCCGACATATTCTTATTTGTCCAGCAAGTTGTATACAGGTAATTATTCGAATATTATTGATTCTACAACTGGGTTGATTTCGTCAGATGCATTTAATAATTGTCTGGAATCTTATTATACATGTATGGATGAAATTTGTACTGCACGTAATACTGCACAACGCAGGTGTGCATGCGCAGGGCGTGTAAAGGCGTTTGCAGAGGCGGAAACCGCATTAGAGACAGCAAATGAGGAACTGATTAAAGTTTCTGGTGAATTGGCGTTGTTAATTGCAAATAAAGGCAAGGATGTTTCGGGGGCGTTTCAGTTAACGGATGCAGAAAAAGTTATGAATTGTGTTTCGTGGCAGGATGTGACAAATCGTTATGGGGCGTCATCGGAAGAGGCAATAGATTGGTGCTATGAACATGGGTTCTATGGCAGTGGTGGTGGACGTGCGTCGTCGTGCGCAAAGCCGGCATATTGTTCTGAGGCAGGGAATGATTTCGGGTTTGAGGTGACAAATCTGGATGGAAACAGTTCTGATATTTTGGCTTCGCTGCAGGCATGGGCGGATGCCAAAGAACAGACAATCACAATTTTGAGTGATGATGCAGATGGTTTGACGTCGGCATTTGATAATTTATCGTCGGTGGTTAGTGGATTGGCCGGTATTGACGGGGCGTTGTCGAATTCTGATAATTTAACCGACAGTCTGGCAGAAACATGGGGATATGAATTGTTTGAATATGCCCATAATAATGTTTGTGCCCGTGTGTTGGATTCGTGCTTTAACGGTATTTACGAGGCCTGTGGAACGCCACCGTCTGGGGCAAAATGTTCAAATGGTGCGTCACAATGCCCGTATAATTATAACAGTCATATTACTGTGAATAATACAGGTACATATGAACTGAACTTTGTGAATGCAAACAGTGGATATTCGGCGTCAAATTCTGCGACATGTTTTGGATATACGACGGCGTCGGGGGATCCATATTCTAATTTGCGTGGACCGGTTGCAGATGCGCGTCGCAGTATTATGCAAAAGTATGCGTTGGATGCAAATGCGGATTGTGATGCATATGGTGAACAATTGCGCACAACCGCTCAGAATATAGGATACCAGAAAGTTGCCGCCCAGCAGGCATTGCAACAGAAACGTCTGGAATTTGAACAGGAAGAAACAGAAAGTATATTGGCCGCCGCGGTTCAAGCGGGAACAAACTTTAATGCGTGTATCAGTGAACTGTATGAATGCTATGAAGCGCAACTGGATTCACATGGGCCGGGTAATAATTCTGTGTGGACAGCATCGCGTATACGTACATACTGTTCCCAGGTGGCGAATGTTCCGTCGTGTTATGAAGAAATGGTTTGTAACCCATCAATGGCACAGTTCAAGGCTGTTATCGACAAGGCTGATTCTGCGACATGTTTGAATAGCCAGGATTACACAACAAATACATGTCGTAACATTGTGACGTTGAATGAAATTCTGAACGGTACAGGGGTAAGCCAGGATAAATTGGCCGCGGTTGAGACGGCGGTTAAAAACGGCACACTGTATGGCGATACATCAAACATTGATTCAGCGGCACTGCGTGAATACTGTTTGCAGGATGCAATTGGTGTTGATGAAGACGGTGTGGTTGCCGTTCGTGCATGGTTAGATGCAGAATGGGAAAGCATGAAAAATACAAAAAAATAAAGAATAGTAAGCCCGCCATATGGCGGGCTTGTTACTTTTTAAAAAAGATTTTACAATTGTTTGTTTTATATATATTTGTTTGTTATTGGGGGGGGATGAAATATGAAAAAACTTTTTGTTTTAGCTTTTTTTAGGGTACGGAATGGTGTTTCATGGAGTGTGGGCGATTGAGATAGACTCGTCATTGGTTCCAGTACAAATTTGTCTGACGTTGGACCAGTGCAAAGAACGGATAGATTGCAATTTGGGTAAGTATTGTTGTTGTCCCAATGGGACCAAAAAGACAGAATATAAATGTCTGGCTGGAACCACATTTAGTGATGCAACTGGGGCCGGAAATTATGAGGTTGATACAAATTTTTGTGACTAAAAAATCCCCGAAATGGGGATTTTTTATTCTTCGGTATGTTTTTTTAATTTTTTGCGGGTGTTGCTGTCCAGTTCTTTCTTGCGCAGACGGATTGTGTCGGGTGTAATTTCAACTAATTCGTCGTCTAGGATATAGGACAGGGCTTCTTCTAATGAAATGCGACGTGGTGGTGCCAAAAATAATTTTTCGTCTGCGGTGACTGAACGCATGTTTGTTAATTCTTTGCCCTTTATCGGGTTTACTTCCAGGTCGTTTTCTTTGCTGTGTTCGCCGATAATCATACCTGAATATACTTCGGTTTGTGGGTCGATGAACAGTGTGCCACGTGGTTGCAGGTTAAACAGCGCGTATGTGGCGGCGCTGCCTTTTTCCATAGATACTAAAACGCCAGGACGGTATTGCTGAATTGCGCCGCGATATACGTCGTATTTATCAAATACGCGGTTCATAATACCGGTGCCACGTGTATCTGTGCGGAATTCAGACAGATACCCAATCAAACCGCGTGATGGGGCAGAAAACACAATGCGTGTTTTGCCGGCGCCCGATGCGCGCATTTCGGTAATTGTTGCCTTGCGCTTGGTCATTTTTTCAATGACGACGCCAGAAAATTCATCGTCAACGTCGATTACAACGTCTTCGATTGGTTCCATGCGTTCGCCGTTTTCATTTGTTTGCATTACAACGCGTGGACGCGATACAGATAATTCAAACCCTTCGCGACGCATTGTTTCAATTAAAATTCCCAATTGTAATTCCCCACGACCGGAAACTTCGAATGCTTCGTTATTTTCGCTTTGTTCGACTTTTAGGGCGATGTTTGTTTCTGCTTTTTTAAATAATCTTTCGCCAATCATGCGTGATGTTAACTTTTTACCAGATTTGCCCGCCAAAGGGGACGTATTTACAAAGAATGTCATCGTCAGGGTTGGTGGATCAATTGGCATGGCAGGAATTGGTTCAGTAACCGATGGGTCGCACAGGGTGTCTGCCACGGTTGCTTTGGAAAAACCAGCGACGACAACAATGTCACCTGCCGATGCTGTGTCGCGGGAAATCTTTTCAATACCACGATGTTCAATGATTTTCGTAATCTTAGCATTTTCAATAAATTCACCGTTGCGATTAATTGCCTTGACTGATTGGCCAACGCGAACAGTGCCAGATTCAATTTTTCCGGTCAGAATACGTCCGACGTATGGGTCAGCCTCTAATGTGGTGGCCAACATTGTAAATGGTGCGTTCAGTTGACAGCGGCTGCCGTTGCAGTCTGGGGCCGGGACATGGTCAACAATTAATTGGAATAATGGGGTCAAATCTTTGCGTTCGTCATTTAAATCGCGTACCGCCCAGCCGTCACGACCAACAGAATACAGGTATGGGAAATCCAATTGCGAATCCGTTGCACCCAGTTTATCAAACAGGTCAAATGTTTCGGATAAGACTTCGTCTGGACGGGCGTCGTTACGATCAACCTTGTTAATGCAAACAATTGGACGTAACCCCAGTTTTAAGGCCTTGGATAATACAAATTTGGTCTGGGGCAGGGGACCTTCGGCGCTGTCAACCAACAGGACAACACCATCAACCATGGATAAAATACGTTCAACTTCGCCACCAAAGTCCGCGTGGCCCGGTGTGTCAACGATATTGATTTTGTATTCGCCCCACTGAATTGATGTAGGTTTGGCAGAAATGGTGATGCCGCGTTCGCGTTCGATGTCGCCACTGTCCATGACACGTTCGTCAACGCGTTCGTTTTCGCGGAATGTACCCGCCTGTTTCAGCATGTTGTCGACCAATGTCGTTTTGCCGTGGTCAACGTGCGCAATAATTGCAATGTTGCGAATTTTCATGATTTTAAACCCTATTTTTGTTTTATCGCGTACAGGGTATAACTAAAAATATGAATTTTCAACTTTTTTTATGCAAAATATTGACGTTTTTGCTGGGTTTGTCTATGTTTGTTGTGTGAGTTATATATCACAAGTGTGTTAGAAATGATGTGTGTATACAAGTTTGATTTAGGTGGTGCGAAATTATGAAATATTTCTGGGGTTGGATGATTGTGCAGGATGTGCATGAGTCTATGAAAGAATATAATATTGTTTTTAAAAAAGATTTTTTGTGGTATAATTAATCGAAGGTAAAAAAGAGGTTAATTTATGATTGATTATGATGCAACACTGAAAAAGTTCTTTGATGAAATAATTGTGTATTTGCAAAAGCGATTGGATGCCGCTAAGGATAAAGTCGAACAGACGCGCATTGCTCAAGCGATGATACAGGTGAACAAAGTTGCAGAAAATCCAAAAAAATATGCAGATTACAATGTGCGTGTTAAGGATGAAGTGGAGGTAGAGCCAGCACCATTTATGCCTAAGTCACATGACAATAGTGTTTTCTTGATTTATAGAAATGTTGTGTGGAATATGGCCGATTTGTATAGCGAATCTGATTATCGTAGACAAGAAGCACAAAAGTCGTTGTTAAATTCGTTAAAGCAAATGAAATATAAAAATGCAAGTAACAAATTAAAAGATTTGTATTTCCCGTTTGTAAGTCCGGAAAAATACGCAGTTAAAACAGATAAGTTAAGATAAAAAAATCCCTGGGAAGGGGATTTTTTTATGGGTGGTATTTGTGTTTGTGGTTGTTTTGTGATAGAATACAGCTTGATATGGCAGGAAAGAATTCAAGTAAGTTTTTACCAGATAGTATTTCAGGGATGCTGAAAAGTTTGTTGGCGCGCATGTTTGGGTGCGTGGTTTGTGTGCTGGGGCTGTGGGCTGTGTTTGCATTGCTGTTTTATGATCCGTATTTGGCGGGGATTGGGGTGGCCGGTACGTTCGGGGAACAGTCTGTGATGGGCAATGTCGTTGGTGCGGTGCGGTATGCCATTGGCGTGATACCGGGATTGTTCTTGTTTTTATCTGTCGCGCGCTGGGGTGGAATGCGGATGATTGCGCTGAGTGGTGATGGCGCGCCAGAATATAATTTCTTGCGCGGGTTTATCGCGATATGTTTGGGGGCAGGGGCGTTTGGAATGTTGGCGCCGATGGGTACCTTTGGTGGAATGTTTGGGGCAATTGTGGCAAATGATTTGGGCGCCCTGATTGGGAATTTGGTTGTGTTGGTCGGGATTTTATGTTTGTTGGCGTTTTTATGGATGGGGGGCAGTTTGCTGCATATAAAATGGGCGCATGTGCGTGGCGCAGTACAGTTAGGGTGGCGTTCAATGCGCGCAATTGCGGCGGCATTCCATTTGACGGGCGTGGCCGATGTAAATGCGCAACCAGATGAGCAAGCCCAAGAAGAAACAAAAGAAGATTTAAATCAAGAAAAGCCTGAAAAACAAAAGCGCGGATTGTTGGCGCGGCGGGGGGCAAAAAAAGTCGCAGCCGTCGCGGCACCAGTTGCACCGGCCGCAACACCAAAGAAAGTGCGGGCAAATTCACAATATTCTTTGCCAGATCCCAGGTTGTTGGAACGGTCTAATTTTAGCAAGTGCACCGTTACACCAGAACTGAAACAAAACGCACGAAATATGGAAACGCATTTCGCAGAATATGGTGTGTTTGGCAAGGTTATGGGGATTAAACCAGGGCCAATTGTGACGCTGTATGAATTCGAACCAGATACAGGTATGCGTATCGCAGATATTACAAAAACAGTCAAGGATATGACGCGCGCAATGGCAACGGAAAATATTCGTATTGCACATATCCCACGCACGAACTTTATCGGTGTGGAAATGGTAAATGTGACACGACAGACCGTGCGATATCGCAGCCTGATGGAAGATGATTTGTTCGTTGATACAAAGTATAAAATTCCGTTGGCGTTGGGGGTAAATATTGGTGGAAATCCAATGTACTTTGATTTGGCAAAAATGCCGCATATGTTAATCGCAGGACGTACAGGGTCAGGTAAGTCGGTGTTCGTGCAATCGATTATTACGTCAATTGTGTATCACTTTACGCCAGATAAATGCAAATTAATGATTATTGATCCAAAGGGGGTGGACTTTGGGTTCTGGGATGATATTCCACACCTGATTACACCGATTGTGAAACTGGATCCTGCTGCGGCGGTGAATGCACTGAAATGGGCGGTGCGTGAAATGGAAGAACGGTATAAACAGTGGCAGTTGTTGAATGCGCGTAATATCGAAAGCTATAACGAAATGGCGGCTGAAAAACGCGCAGCAGGTGAAAAAATGACAAAACAAGTCGCCGTCGGGACAGACCCAGAAACAGGCGAATTGCTGTTCGAAACCCAGGAAATCGATTTGTCGGATATTCCATATATCGTTATTATTATTGACGAGGTGGCCGACCTGATGAGTCTGGCACGCAAGGATGTTGAGGCATGCGTTCAGCGTATCGCGCAAAAGGCGCGTGCGGCGGGTATTCACCTGGTGATGGCAACGCAAAGACCAGATGCAACAACCATTACCGGTGTTATCAAGGCGAATTTCCCAACGCGTGTGTCATTCCAAGCGCGCAGCCGTATCGACAGTGTAACGTGTCTGGGCGAAGGTGGTGCAGAACAATTGTTGGCCTGTGGTGATATGTTGTTTAGTGAAGCAGGACGCGTGCCTGTGCGTATACACGGTGCGTTTATTGCCGATGATGAATTGGCCAAGATTGGTGATTTCTTGCGTTCACAGGGGACGCCGGAATATGTTGATGGTGTAACAGATGACGAAGGCAGTGGCGGTGGCGATGTTTCAGGGTTGCCAGGGGCAATCCCAGGAAACGCATCAGGTGATAAAGAAGCAGACCTGTATGAACGCGCCAAGGAATGTGTGATTCGTGATAAAAAACCAACCATTTCATATATCCAGCGTCGTTTGCAAATCGGATATAACAAGGCTGCGGGCTTTATGGAACGCATGGAACAAGATGGTATTGTGTCGGCACCAGATGTAAATAATAAACGACATATTTTATAGTCTGGGCGGGAATAAAAATAATCTGGGACGGATTCCGATTTGTCTTAGAAAAAGTGTTTGTTTGTGATATAATTAGGCCTATGAAAAGATCTGTGTGGTTTTGGTTGTCATTTGTTGTTGCCGTGATTTTGGCGGTGTATTTTGCAACGCGTGTTATTATGGTTACGATGGGGCGGGGAAATCTGGCCCATGTGCGGAATATTTCGATTAAGGCAGATAAAAATGATAAAGATTTGTCGGGGTTGGCGGCGGCATTGGGGGTTGCGCCGGGAACGCGTTCATATTCTGTTGATTTGGGGGCACTGAATGCGCGGGTTGGTAATGTGCCGGGGGTTAAACAGTCGGCAGTGCGCAGATTGCCAAATGGAAATTTGGCGGTGCGGGTGTCTTTGTATACGGCGGTGGCATTGTGGACAGATGGTGAAAATTTCTTTCCGTTGTCTGCAGATGGGACGGTTGTAAACAGACCAACAGGGGTTCGGGATGATGCGCATGTGGTATTTCGGGGGACGGTGCCAAATGATATTTCAGAAATTACAACGGCGGCACATAATTTAGTTGGAATCTTGGACTGTCTGGAATGGATAGAAAATCGCAGGTGGAATCTGCATACGTTTGGTGGAATAACAGTTATGTTGCCAGAAAAAAATCCGGTGGCGGCAATTGGGGCATTGGTGACATTGAATAATAATCATAAAATATTAAGCCGTGATATCACAGTCATAGATATGCGCGATGATGCACGAATTTTGGTGAAGTAAAATATGAACTTGTTCGATTCTTCTTTTTTGTGCCTGGATATCGGTTCGTATGGTGTTCGTGGTATCGCATATCGTGTGCGTGGTGCCAGAATTGACAAGTCTGCATTTTTTTCGGTCGACAGTACTGACACTGTGTTTGCAATCAAGTCTGTTGTGGATGAATTGGAAAAACAAATCGCAACACATTTTGATTCTGCATATATAACAGGAAATTTTGGCGAAGCAAAGTATGAAATGCTGGCGAAAAGCACAGTGTGGGGCGGGGAACACAAAATCACAACAACGGATGTTAGAAATCAAATTGCACAGATTGTCCCACCAGATGGATTCGTGCCAATGCATATTATCCCGCTGAGGTATTATTCGAATCAGGCACGTAATATGTATACGCCTGTGGGGCATGTTGATAAACAATTAATATCTGCGTTTGGGGTTATCTTTTATTCGTGTGATGGCGTGAATGCAATCTGTGAAAAGCTGCGCGGGGCACATATGCAGGCGGACGCAATGTTCGACCCGCAGTTGGTGCAAAATGCAATGTATCGCCAAGAAAAACAAACAACACTGTTTATAGATTTTGGGGCTGAATTTACGTCTGCGTCAATTTGGACAGATCGTGGGCCGGTTTGGCATACAAAAATCAAGCTGGGTGGAACGGATATCACAAATGCAATTTGTCAGAATTTAAATATTGATTTTGATGCCGCAGACAGAATTAAACGCGCGGTGGCGTCTTTGGTGCCAAAGGAAATGGACCGATTTGCGCCGGCAGACAGGGCATATGATTTTTCACGTGGCGATGTAAATGATATTGTGTTGCCAATATTGGTTGATATTATTGGACAACTAAAAGACAGGTGTTTGCCGTCATTTACAAAGTATAAACCAACAAAAATTATTCTGACAGGTGGTGGCGCAGAGATAGAAGGATTGCGTGATTTCATAGAAAATGCATTCGCCGTTGTTACAGAGGTACTGCCGATGGATGCAACTGTGCGTGCGCTGGGGGAATATATTTGGCAAGGTGAAGAGGGCAGGCGTAAAAACTATATTGCGCGGCACGAGCGCTGGGCACAGCGTACAGGGTGGTTCAGAAAAATACTGCGCAGAAAGTCCCGGCCAGTTAAGAAATTTGTGCCGATATTGCCCAGTACGCTATGTTTTGATATGCAACGCGCAGATACATATACCATGTTCAGGTCCGCAGGAATATCGATGATTCATGTCGATATAATGGATGGGTTTTATGTGGATAGAATCACAGGTGGTATCGAAGAACTGAAAAATATTCGGGCACGAACAAATGCGCATTTGCATGTGCATTTAATGACAGAAAGCCCCGTTGTCTGGGCCGCAGATGCAATTGCAGCGGGCGCGGATACCGTGATATTGTCGACCAATACGTCAGGATTGAAAACCGCTGTGCGAAATATTCGTGCGTCTGGGCGACGTGTTGGGGTGGCGTTAAATCCTGATTCTTCGGTGAAATTGCTGACGCAGATTTTGCGTGATTTGGACGAAGTTGTGGTTATGTCTGTAAAACCGGGGGCCGCAGGCCAGGTCTTTGATCCAGGGGCTTTGCACAAGATTTCAATTTTGGCGGCAACCAGAAAAAAGTATGGGTTGAAATTTACGATATCTGTTGATGGGGGGATTAATGACAAGACGGCCCAGTTGTGTTGGAATGCAGGTGCGGATTTGCTGGTGTCTGGATCATATTTGGCAAATGCGCCGGATTTCCCGTTGGCGGTATTCAGTTTGATGAAAAAAACAGAATAAATAAAATCCCCAAATGGGGATTTTTATTTCAGTTCCAGCATCAATCCGCAATGGTCTGTGGGTTTGCTGTGCAGGCGCGGTTCGATGTCGATTTCGCAATTGGTTATCATTTTTGCCGCTGTTTTATTACACAGGAAATAATCCAGGCGCAGGCCTTGTTTATTGCCAACAGTATCGCGACCGCGGTATCCGTACCATGTGTAATCAATTTCGTCCGGGTGCAGGGTGCGCCATGCGTCTGTCCAACCGGTGTTTAACCATTCGTTCATAATGGCGCGTGCGGCGGGTGCAGAAATTGCAATGCCTTCGTAATTTTTTGGTTTCCAGATGTCGCGATCTTCGATTGCAACGTTAAAGTCGCCACCGATAATTACAGGTTCTGGGGAATCCAGATATTGGCTGATATAGTCTGTGAATGCACGCATCCATTCCAATTTGTACGGGAATTTTGGTGATTCGACGGTGTCCCCATTGGGCATGTATGTGTTGATAATACGTATGCGACCGTCAATTACGCATTCAAGAAATCGGGCATTCGGGTCGGCGTAATTTGGCATGCCAAGAATGGTGTCTTCGATTGAAAATTTAGAGAAAATAGCAACCCCATTCCATGATTTTTGACCAAAAACCTTGATGTTATAGCCGAATTCGTCAAACAGCATGTGGGGAAAATTTGCGGTTTCAACCTTTAATTCTTGGACCAGGATTGTGTCATATTCACCACGACGAAGGATGTCAATAAAGCTTTCAATATGGGCGCGTATAGAGTTGATATTTAATGTCAAGATTTTCATATTTGCTTTCCTTTTATTCATGAGTATAATATCCGTGTCCAATATAAAAAACAACAAGGATTTTTATAACATGAATATGTATCAAGTGTTAGAAAGAGCTGCCCAAACATGGCCAGATAATTTGTATCTGGTGCGTGAAGGTGTTTCGTACAAAGATTTTGTCGGCTTGGTCAAGGCGCGCGCAGCGTCACTGGATAAGGCCGGTGTGAAAAAAGGAGATGTGGTTGGTATTTTGTCACATAATATTCCTGAATTTCCAATTTCGTTGTTTGCGATTTGGTATCTGGGGGGGACGGTGTTGTTGCTGGATACAAATCTGACGCCGTTTGAATATGACAATATGACAACAACGACAAATTGTAAATTGGTTTGTGCAGAAAAGTCTTTCTTTTATAAAACAGATAAATTTACGTTTTATGATATCACCAAAAAAGACGGCAAGGTGAATCCAGATTTGAAACCCGCGGTGGTTGAATCTTTGGATATCGCAACAATGTCGTTTACGTCGGGTTCAACAGGTACGCCAAAGGTTGTGCCGCTGACGCACTTTAATCTGGTTGAATGTGCAAATTCGTTGGAATCGATGGCGGAATGGATTCACGAAGGGGATATATTGTACGGATTCTTGCCGATGTATCACGTGTTTGGATTTGGTGTCGAAATTTTGGCAACAATTCATTTCGGGGCAGGTGTGTTATTACAGCCAACAATTAATCCAAAGGAAATTATGGCGGACTTTAAAAAATACCGTCCACAGGTTATCCCGGCGGTGCCAAGATTGTGGGAAGTTTTCCGTAACAGAATTATTGATAATGTCAAGGCACAGAAAAAATGGTGGTTGGTATCACTTGTGTTAAAGCGAGGTAAGCTCTTGCAAAAAATTGGTCTGGGTGCATTGGTACGCAAGGTTCAGAAACCAATTTTGGATGTGTTCGGTGGACGGGCGCGTCTGTTAATCGCAGGTGGGGCCGCAACCAAGCCAGAGGTTGAAACGTTCTATGAACGTTTGGGGCTGACATTTATCCAGGGATATGGTTTGACAGAAACGGTTGGACCAATCTGTATTTCAAAACCAACTAAAAAGCGTTTCCCATTTGCCTTTGGGGGACCAACACTGAATAACGAATGTGAAATTCGTGATAAAAACGAAGATGGTGTTGGGGTTCTGTGGTTGCGCGGTCACCAGGTGTTCGGTGGATACCTGAATAACGAAGAAGCAAATAAAGAAATATTTGATGAACGTGGCTTCTTTAATACAGGTGACATGGTGTCTATGGATAAAAATGGTGAATTGCATTTTGCAGGGCGTAAAAAGCAGGTCATCGTTTTGGACAGTGGAAAAAATGTTTATCCGGACGAGTTGGAGGGTATGTTCATTACCATCCCAGGCGTTAAAAATGTTGCGGTGTTCGAACATCGGGTAAAGGATAAAACCGTCACATATGCAGTATTTAGCGTAGAAGAGGGTATGACATTAGAAAAACTGGGGGCGGCAATCGCAGCAGAAAATAAAAAGGTCGCCAGCTATAAATGGGTGACGCATTTTGCAATGACAACAGATGATTTGCCATTGACCAGTACACAAAAGGTTAAACACCATGTGGTGCGCAAAAACCTGATAGATGGTAAATATCCAGATCGTCATGAATAATTGCATGATGTCAGACAGAAAAACCCGCAATGTAAATGCGGGTTTTTTGTTGAAATTTTATTTTTTATGATTTAGAATCTGCACGTCGCAGGCTGGAACATGATGACGTGATTGACAACCATAGAGTGTTCGTTCCTGGGTGAATAAAGTTATAAGTTTGGGGTGGCACCGCGCAGCCATAAATGACTTGCGCCCCCAAGGTTTAACAATTAAAAGCGGGTGCCGAAATTCCAATGTTTTATTTCGCGCCCAAAATGAAAAAGGGACCAAGATGTTATCTTTGAAATCAAAGTACAGAACGCATACTTGTGGCGAATTAAATACAAGTAATGTTGGTGAACAAGTTGTCTTGTCGGGGTGGGTGCATCGTAAACGCGACCATGGGGCGTTGATGTTTGTTGACCTGCGCGATAATTATGGAATTACACAGATTGTTTTTGATGGGGGAAATGAAGCACTGGAAAAAGTGCGCCCGGAATCTGTTATCAAGGTGCAGGGCAGTGTCGTTGCGCGTGATGCAAATGCAGTTAATGATAAAATTCCAACCGGTGGTATAGAAATTCAGGCAAATTCTTTTGAAGTGTTGACTAATTCAGATGTGTTGCCGTTCCAGGTGTTCGGGGATGATGATTCGGTTGCCGAAGATTTGCGTTTGAAATATAGATATATCGATTTAAGACGTGAAAGTTTGCATAAAAATATTTTGTTCCGTAACCGTGTGATGAAATATATTCGTGATAAAATGTGGGATATGGGTTTTTCGGAATTCCAGACACCAATTTTAACCGCGTCCAGCCCAGAAGGCGCACGTGACTTTATCGTGCCAAGCCGCAATCATCATGGTATGTTCTATGCATTGCCACAGGCGCCACAACAGTTCAAACAATTTATTCAGATTTCGGGATTTGACCGCTATTTCCAGATTGCGCCGTGTTTCCGTGACGAAGATTTGCGTGCAGACAGATTACTGGAATTCTATCAGTTGGATTTGGAAATGTCGTTTGTGGATTTGCCGGATATTCAGGCGGTGGGTAATACGCTGATGCCAGAAATGATTCGCGAATTTGTCCCAGGTGCCAAGGTGCATCCAGAAATACCACATATTCCATTTGATGAAGCAATGTTGAAATATGGATCAGATAAACCAGATTTGCGTAATCCAATCATTATTCATGATGTGACGGAAATTTTCCGTGGATCTGATTTTGGAATCTTTGCAAATGCGGTTGAAAATGGCAGTGTTGTGCGTGCAATACCCGCACCAAATTCAGCGGACAAACCACGTTCTTGGTTTGATAAATTGGGTGAATTTGCGGTCAAAGAATTAGGACTGGGTGGATTGGGATATATTGTTTTTGCCGACGAAGCCAAGGGGCCGGTTGCTAAAAAATTAGACGAAGGACGTGTTGCAAAACTGCGTGAAATTGCAGGTGATAATTCGTCGCTGTTCTTTGTGTGTGATGAAAAGAATGCAGCCGCCAAGGCCGCAGGAAAACTGCGTAATAAATTAGGCGATGATTTGGGACTGATTGATCCAAAAGAATTCCGTTTCTGTTGGATAGAAGAATTCCCATTCTTTGAGGCAGATGAAGAATCGCCAACAGGTATCGCGTTTACGCATAATCCGTTCTCGTTCCCGATGGCGACATTGCAAGAATTGAATACTAAAAATCCATTGGAAATCAAGGCTGCGCAATTTGATATGGTGTTAAATGGTGCAGAAATTTGCAGTGGTGGTTTGCGTAACTTTAACCCAGAGGTTATGTTAAAGTGCTTTGACATAACAGGGTACAGCGAAGAAATCGTCAAAGAAAAGTTTGGCGGAATGTATACCGCGTTCCAATATGGTGCGCCACCGCACGGTGGGTGCGCGTTCGGTTTGGATCGACTGGTTCAGATTATGTTAGATGAACCAAATCTGCGCCAGGTTGTGATATTCCCAACAAATCAAAGGGGACAGGACCTGATGATGGGGGCGCCAACAACTGTGACAGAAAAACAGTTGCGCGAAGTACATATTCAGGTACGCAAGAAAAACTGAGTAATTATCCCCCAAAAAATTTGGGGGATTTTTTTGTATGGAAAATCTGTATTTTGTTATTGCAAAAATTTGTGCAACAGTTATAATTGCCGGTACATTGGGGTGTCGTCTAATGGTAGGACAAGAGATTTTGGTTCTCTTTATCATGGTTCGAATCCGTGCGCCCCAACCACACTTCGC
>JAZROU010000038.1:0-1092 GCA_045648865.1 Candidatus Enterousia sp. | reverse complement strand
GATTTATACGCTTCGGATTTTTCGTCTGTTGTTTCAGGCAATTGGACCAAGATAAAACGACGATGACCGCCATCGGTGGCATTCTGTTGCATTACAGCATGCGCCGTCGTCCCAGACCCAGAAAAGAAATCCAGGATTATATCGTTTTGTTCTGTGCATATATTTGCCAAAAATTGTATAAATGCGGACGGCTTGGCAAAATCAAATGGAATCCCCAGTTTGTTCAGCTCGTTCGTGGCCAATGTATTCTGGAACGCGTCACTGAAATTTTTGGGGTGCATGCCCTTGTCCGCACGTTCTTTTAAATAAACCTTGGTATAAATGTTCCAGTTTGCTGGCGCCCCCGCATCTGTTATCAAGGGCGAAGATTTTGTTGCCTTGAAAACAATTCGGCCGTCTTTTTTTCCCTGTAAAAACGTTTTTTCATTCCAACGCCATGGCAGATCACGTGGTGGCTTTACCATTTGGCCGTCCGGGCATTCTATGTAATATGACGAACCGCCGTGTTTCAGCGCGGCCTGGAACAGGCCAACCTCTTGATATGGGCCACGCGATTGGATATATTCATCTTCTTTGGTATATCGTTGCTTGATTTCATCGGTCAGTTCAACCTTGAATTCTTTGACGCATGAAATGTTTTTTGCGTACCCCAATACATAGTCCATGCATGGGGCAAAATTGTTTCCACTGTCACTGGATTTTTTTGTGACCCTGTTAAAAATTGGGAATGAATTATTTTCCCCGAATATTTCATCACATATCTTTTTCAGGTTTGCGATTTCATTGTCATCAATGCTGATAAATATAACACCGTCTGGTGATAACAGTGTCCTGGCAATGCACAGACGCGGATACATCATACTGCACCAATTCGAATGAAAATGACCGCCGTCACGTTTGTTCGAATACAGACGATTGCCGGATTCATCACAACGTTCTTTCTTGGACAGGTATTCCCCACAATCTTCGGCGTATTCATCACAATACACAAAATCATTACCGGTGTTATATGGCGGGTCGATGTATATCATCTTAATACGACCAGAATACGATTTTTGCAATAATTTCAGCGCATCCAGATTATCACCTTCG
>JAZROU010000037.1:0-1538 GCA_045648865.1 Candidatus Enterousia sp. | reverse complement strand
ATTTTCCCGAAATAACTACGACTTCGTCGCCTTTTTTAATTTTCATTTTATGACCTTCCATCTGTTATTTAGATTACTTCTGGTGCCAAAGACACGATTTTCTGAACATCGTATTTACGACGAACTTCACGGGCAATTGGTCCAAAGATACGGGTACCAATTGGTTCAAAGTTGTTTTTATTAATCAAAACAACCGCATTGTCGTCAAAACGAATAATTGAACCGTCTGGACGCTTTACAGGGAACTTTGTACGCACGATGATTGCACGTTGCACTGTACCCTTTTGAACTTTACCACGTGGAATGGCTTCTTTAATGGCAACAACTATTTTGTCACCAACGGTTGCATAGCGACGATGTGAACCGCCTAAAACCTTGATACACATTGCTTTACGTGCACCACTGTTATCTGCAACTGTCATAACTGTTTCATTCTGAATCATAACTTTAATCCTCTTCCTGCAAATGGGGCAATCCCCCACTGCTTTGTTATTAGGTCCCGACTGTCGTCCAAAAATCCCGAACCGACCTCAAAGAACCTGTTGATTACTAGTCAACTACTTCAACTGCATCGTCTTTGGAAACACCAACGCGTCCCTTAACAACCCAAGACTTAGTCTTAGAGATTGGACGATGTTCTTCAATCGCGACGATTTCACCAACTTTGAATTCATTGTTTTCATCGTGCGCTTTGTACTTTTTATTCTGCTTAACAAACTTACCATACAGTGGGTGACGGAAACGACGTTCCACCTCTACAACGACTGTTTTGTCGTTTGCTGTACTGATAACTGTCCCTTGCAGTATACGTCTTGGCATAACTTATATCCCTTATACTGTTTGTTTAACCCACGGATTTTACAAGATATTTCACACAAAACCCCCAGATTAAAACCTGGTTTCCTTAAATCTGACCCCGTCTATATTACCTAAAAATTTAGAAATATCAACAAAAATCAGCAATTTTTATTTTTTTGCCGCATTTAATTTTGTTTTCACGCGTGCAATTTCACGACGGGTCTGACGCATAACATGTGTTTTTGGCATCTGACCTGCAGCATGTTGAAAGCGCTGATTCATCTGTTCTTTTTTCAAATCAACCAATTTGCTTTCCAATGCTTCTGTCGTCAATTCTGTTTCAACTTTCTTTTCTGCCATTTCTTGCTACCTTTTTTTGCCCTGCCCCGGGTTTCCCCAGGGCCCTTGCAATTAATTAGTTAACCTTACGTTCAACAACTTTTGTTTTCACTGGCAGTTTTGCCGCCGCCAATGCGAACGCTTCATATGCAACTTCTGGTTTTACACCATCTAATTCGAACATGATGCGACCTGGTTTAACACGACAAATCCAGTATTCAACCGCCCCTTTACCTTTACCCATACGAACTTCGGCTGGCTTTTTGGTAACAGGCACATCTGGGAAAATACGAATCCACAGTTTACCCATACGACGCATATGACGTGTAATTGCACGACGCGCTGCTTCAATCTGACGCGCAGTGATACGTTCTGGTGACATCGCCTTCAGCCCAAAAGAA
>JAZROU010000036.1:0-5389 GCA_045648865.1 Candidatus Enterousia sp. | reverse complement strand
GGGTCCGCAAAAATCATGTCAAAAGTGTTTTCGGGGATTTCGGCTAACTTTTTCAGGCAATCTTCACAATAAAGTCGATACTGTTTCTTATTCATAATTTGTAATCAAAAGTTCCCGAATTGCATCACGACCGTCCGCCTTAGAATTTATCAGTCGCTTGGCCATAATGCGATTTATCTTATAATCTTGGTACAGGTCGTCAAAGAACGGGTCATCAACATAATTTGTTGGGTCAGAGTTGCTTAACATCTGCAAAGCACCCATTTGATGACAGACATCAAAAACGTTTTTTAATCTGATTTGTTCATTGTCGTCAAAGTCGCCAACCGCATACGAGTTGAACGAGGACGTTTCACGAATTGGACGATATGGTGGGTCGTAATAGATAAATGTATCATCCGTCACATACTTTGATGTATCGCCAAAGTCGCCCTGAATGATGGTGGCAATCTGCAAAGCATCAGACACATTACGCAGGTTTTCTTCATCCAATATACGCGGGTTTGTATATTTGCCCATTGGAACATTGAACTTATTCTTGCTGTTCACACGGAACAGACCATTAAAGCAAGTCCGATTCAAGAATATCGTCAAAGCCGCACGGCGAACAAAACCGGTACGATAGACATTCGCATCAATGTCTTTGTCGAATTCATTATATTCGTCACGACGTGCGTAATAGTATTCTTTTTGATTTTCGGTCAATCGATATTCAGTCTGCAATTTGGTCAGTTCGACAATCAATTCTTCAACATTATGCTTAATAACATTATACATAATTACCAATTCAGGATTGATGTCGAACAAATATGCTTCCTGGATTTGGTATTTATTATAGATATCAAAGAATACGGCACCGCCACCAACAAACGGTTCAATATAGCGTTTGATGCCACCCATTTTCAGTTTTAATGGCAATTTAGGTTCGATTTGGTCCAATAACTGCCCCTTGCCACCAGCCCATTTCAAGACAGGTTTGCAATCAACATAATCCGGCAATCTGGCGGGTATAGCAATCATGTGTTCCTTTCCTTTAACTTGATAATAGAAAATATTACCAGATTGATCCACACAAATTATTTACTTTCTAGAAAAATCATACCTCTCATCATTAACATCCCTGATACTTCATAGTTCAAGAAAATAAAAACTATAAAGTATCAAGTAAAAAACACCCTAAAATTACCAAAATTCCTGTGTAAAAAATATGTAAAACTGAAACTATATACGGACCAGCTTAAACCAGCCTGTATGCAGTGATATGCACAAATGTTAAACGGCCATTTTTGCCCGAAATTCAGGCTGTATTATGCGGAAATCTGGGAATTTTTGTTGTGTAGCATATGTGGAGTCAGAGTCCGGAGTTCTACCGTTAAACTATGCCCCAATGCGCCGTGAATTATAAGGCCTTTTATTTTTCAATGCAAGTAGAAAGTTAATCCCCATGTAAAAAATATGTAAAAAATCTCATAAATTACATCATATCATAAAAATATGATATAATACACCCGACGCAAGGAGAACGACATGCAAAAATGGGAAATCGCACTGAATAAATTCTTGGAACAATACACCAATGAATCATGGTTTGTTGGGGCTGTTCTGTACGGTAATTATGCCACAGGGAACACAAATAAATATTCCAGCATAGATATTATCATTATTGCCGCAAACGACACACAACGTTCTGAATGGGCGACGTGCTATGTTGATGGTTTCTTGATTGAATACAGAATTGACACCGTTTCACGCACAGAAGAAAATATGGCCAGTGCATTGGCAACCCATCGGCACACAGACCAAAATATGTTTATCCATGGCAAGATTCTGTGCGACAAAAATGGAATGGTCAAAAAACTGCGCCAAAAAGCCATGCGCGACATTAAAAAGCCCTTTACCCCATATTCTGAATATGAAAAACAGTTTATGAAATACTATCTGTGGGATAAATATACGGCATTATTATCTCTTGCCACATCTGGACAGAATATTGACCTGATGTACTGGACACTGATACGCGAATTGATTATTGAATACTATAATTTCAAAAATCTGCCACACGTGCCGGTTGGACAATTGATTCCAGCACTGACCGATAAACAATACGCCAAAGAACACCATATATCGGTCAAGCCACCAAAAACTTTTACCGATAAACTTATGACATGTATCAACGCAAAATCCAAGACCGCCAAAATGGATGCGATAAAGGCGTTTTATAACTATGTCATGCGTGCCGGCGGTGGTTTTGACATTGGTAAATTCCGTGTATAAAGGGACAAAAACTTGAACGAAAAAACATGGCACAAATACCAACGGACGACATTAACAAGGTTGGCGAATGGTTTGCCGACAATATGCGTTTTCAACGCGAACGAGAGATGTAAATGAATCCAATTATTGGGGAATTTTTAGGCTATGAATGCGGTTTTTGCACAACAATCGCATTCCTGCCCCAGACGGTAAAATCAATACGCATTCGCAATGTATCTGGGCTGTCATGGCTGACCTATACCATTTATTGCGTGGGCTGTGCATTATGGATGTTATATGGGGTGTATTTGAATTCGTTTCAGATGATTTTGTTTAATGGCATTACATTATTACTGAACGGAATTATATTGCACTTGATTATAGTAAATAAGGGAAACAAACAATGAAACGACATTTTTACTTTTTCAGACATGGCCAAACAAACGAAAACAAGGCTGGCGCAAAATACGGCAATCGGGTCAATGCATACTTGACCCCAGACGGTATTGCCCAGGCCGAGAAAATAGGACAATATTTATCAGACAAAAACATTGAAATTGTCTATTCCAGTCCACTGCGCCGCGCAATTGAAACCGCACAGACCGCGACAAAAAACATGGACGTACAAATTATTACCGATGACCGATTGACCGATGCGAAATTTGGATTTTGGTACGGTGGCAATCCAGATACACAAAAACAGGTTGATGAAAATCTAGAACGCATAAAATCATGCCTGGATGATATCGTTGCCAAAGACACGCATAACAATATCGCAATCGTATCGCATGGTGGGGTCACGCGCGCATTATGTTGGTGCTGTGGATTAAAACTGGGCGATATCACACATTGTCAGTGTTTTCATTTTACCTGGGATAACAACAAATGGGAATATATTGCAACATTTGATATTGAAACAATGAATAATACCACACCAGACATCATAGAATAACAGGGAAACAAATAATGAAACGGCACTTTTACTTTTTCAGACATGGCGACCGCAATGGAATTGAACCAGAAATGGGACTTAGCGCAACAGGGATTGCACAGGCGCAAAAACTGAGTGCATATCTGGCGGACAAGAACATTGATGCCGTATATTCCAGTCCGCTGCGCCGTTCTGTACAAACCGCAGAAATCGCAATCAATAATCCAGCCATTGAAATCATCACAGATGACCGATTGATTGAAACTGCATTTGGTTTTTGGTATGACGACAACCACCCAATGCAACAACGAATAACAAATAACTTTAATCGCATTAAATCCTGCTTGGATGATATCGTTGCAAATGACACACATAATAATATCGCAATCGCATCACATGGTGGGGTCACGCGCGCATTATGTTGGTGTTGTGGTCTGAAAGTAGATAGGGATATAAAAACCGCAAATTGTTTTCACTTTGCGCTGGATAATGGCACATGGGAATTTGTGGAAGAATTTGATACTGGTATAGTCGCTCAAAACAAATCAGACATGCCAAAATAAAGGAATACAAAATTAAGTATGTTAAAGACGGTGTGGAATGTGAAACCCAAGAATTAAGCATGCTGGAAACATTGCAAGAACTAGAAGACGTGGTTCATATTGCAAAAATGATATGTCGTGGCATTCATAAAGACGGCGACATGCCGGATTCCGCGCATGGCGACGCCAAATACGTCCACACCAATCTGGACGAAGCCGAAGAATATATATCCTTCCTGCGCAAGAAAATCAAAATTGCATTGAAACACGTTCCAGAAAACATACAAAAACAAGAATATCTATAAAATACCGCCCAACCGGGCGGTGTTTTTATACCAAAATTCCTGTGTAAAAAATATGTAAAACTGAAACTATATACAAACCAACTTAAACCAGCCTGTATGCAGTGATATGCACAAATGTTAAACGGCCATTTTGCCCGAAAACCAGGCTACAACATGCAGAAATCTGGGATTTTTTTTGTGTAGCACATGAGGGGGGGGTGTCAGCGTCCGGTGTTCTACCATTAAACTATGCCCCAATGCGCCCCGGATTATAAGGCTTTTTACCACATATAAAAAATCACATAAAAATTAATATATTATTTCTATTTAATGTTGACAAATCATAAATACGTATTATTGTGTCAACAAAACTACGGTGAAACTCTATGCAAAATGTAAAGATCGTTTACAAAGATATCATTATAAATCAAGATAACATTGATGCATTCAGAATGCTGCGTGGCGTTCGTGGACGTTTTCATACAAAAACAAACACAATTACAGTGCACAGATACATATTATCACGCGATTTACACCTGGATGCGAACGATTCTGTACACACAAAAATCCAGCAATTAAAAGATTTTGAACCAATCGTACTACGTCATGAATATCACCACGCACAAAATTATGCATCCATCGGCAACAAACTGTTATACAGTCACAATATTTACGAATACATATCACTATGCTGTTTAGATGAAGTTTCTGCCTATTCCGCCCAACATTTAACGCCACACGAAACGTCGATTCCGGCGATACTATCCGCAATTTTAGACGGATTTAAATACTTCCAAGACGTCCAGCACAGATATTTTTCGACCTATTACAATTATTCCATTCAAAACATCGCATCATTTGCAAACACAAAAGATGCCAATACCGTAATTAAAATAAACGGCCAAAAATATTTCGAAAAAAATTTCAGCCCTGATTTTCAACATGCTCTATGCAAATATTTCAAGTTTAACGGTGTTGCTGTATTTTCTAAGCACCATCTAACACAAGATGTTATACAATCCACATTGTATCGTGATGTATATAAAAAATTTCAAGAATTAAAGAAATCTTGCATCGAATGCGCCGATCGCATTATTGACGTGACCATCCGATAATATCTTTTCCATACGTTCCTATGGCACTCCTTTGTCAAAACGGTAAATAATAAAACCATACCAACAAAGGATACACCATGAAACAGCACAAATTTATACTAACACTTATTTGCTGCCTGACGCTGACACAATATGCCGATGCGTGCACCGGCATAACACTTAAATCCAAAGACGGCGCAACCGTTGTTGCACGAACTATGGACTGGTCCGGGGCAGAAAACAACAGTATGTACGTAATCGTTCCACGTGGCCATAATGCACAAT
>JAZROU010000035.1:0-1333 GCA_045648865.1 Candidatus Enterousia sp. | reverse complement strand
GGCCATAAGTTCCGAGAACTTTGAAACAATCAAAAAGTTGATTCTGGCGGGCAAAATTCCAAATTTTGCACATACACAATTCATGGCACGCGAAAAAATTTATCTGGAACAGGCTTTTGAGACCGTACGAAATTGCTATTCAGCGCATCGCGTATCGGATTTATGTGATTTTATTTTGTATGATTTGCCAACATGCCTGTACAAGCCAAAGATTTGGACCCTGGATATGACCAAGCGTGAATTTACACGGGAATTGCGGGCGTTTATGCGCAATCGCAAAAAATTAAAATAATAATAAAGAACACCCCGAATGGGGTGTTTTATTTGTGGTGGATGTGATTGGACTCGAACCAACGACCCCCTCCATGTCAAGGAGATACTCTAACCATCTGAGCTACACATCCGATAAAGCATTGCGATTATAACAAACTTTTTTTTAATTGCAAATTTTTTATGAACTAATCTTTTAGCAACATTCAGAAACCAATTGTTGTATCTGGGCAGACAATACCAAATCTGTGGCAGATAATTTTTCAATTTGCTTGATCGCATACAATACAGTTGCATGATCGCGACCGCCAACAAAATTACCAATTTCTGATAAAGATAACTGGGTCGCCTGTTTCAATACAACCATCATCGTCTGACGCGCCAATACCAATGCACGACTGCGACCAGTTCCACATACCGCATCATACGATACACCCAATTTTTCACACATCATGCGTACCATCGCAACCGGTGTCTTAACAGTCTGTAATGTGTCAGACAATAAACGATTGGCAACAGACATGTCAACAGACGCACCCATCAAATCAATGTATGCACGAATCTTTTTCGCAACGCCAGATACCATGTGACCGTCGTTCGCAATACGTGAACACAATGCGTCCGCAACATCCGTCGCAACACCCGCACGACGCAACATCACAGATTTTACATACGCGTTCGGCGCAACAACATCCGCAACCAAACCAGACGCCAATAAACCCTGGGCATGACGATCAAAACCGGTCAGATTGCTGGGCGCGACGTTCGATGTCAAAACAACATTCTTGCCAGAATTGCGCAAATCAACAATCAACTGCATAAATTCGTCTGTTGATGCACGCTTGCCAGACAGGGCCTGGACATCATCCAAGATAAAAGTGTCACATTTGCGACAAAAATCTTTGAACGCAAATACGTTGTGTTCCTTTAAACTGCGGGTGAATTCAGATACAAATTGCGCACCAGACATTTTTACAACACGACCCGTCGCCGCACCAGATATGCATTCTGTCAATAACGTCTTGCCACAGCCAGACGCACCGTATATGAATAATGGTGAAAA
>JAZROU010000034.1:0-2488 GCA_045648865.1 Candidatus Enterousia sp. | reverse complement strand
AAAAAAATAAAAATCTAGGAAAAAGGGTATTGACCCCGATTCGCAAAATATGATAAACTAAAAATATCAGGGAAGAGAGCTTATGAAAAACGATTTGAAAATATCAACACTATCAATAGTTTGCGTGTTGTGTGCGGCTGTTACGATGCCGTCGTTTGGTGCGGCGGCGGTGCGTTCCTTGGGTGGGGCGGGAACTTATTCCAGTGCATCCAGTGCTGCGTCTGCGGGGTCAAAATCAACAGGTGGTACTGCGTCTGTGACGCGTGCTGGGGCGATGCGTGTCGGTAATGCCAAGCCGGCGTCAACATCGGCGTCAACGCGTGCGGCGGCCAGTCCGCGTTTGTCGATTGGAAAATATTTGGCGGGCGTTGGGGCGACGGGGACGCCGTCAACTACAAAGCCATCTACGCCAGGTCAGGCGGATAAGGATTCGTCTTGGAAACCACGTGTAGAGGCGTTAGAGGCGTTTATGGGTTATACTGAAGATGGTACACCGATTGCGGACAAGGTTGAAGGATTAGAGGTTGATGTTGAAACGTTAAAGGCGGATTTGAAGGCGGTTACAGGGGTTGACTACAAGGTGACTGCGGATTATTCGAATGGTGTTTTGATTATCAAGCAGGGTGATGTTGAGGTTCTGCGTGAAAGTTTTGCGACCGATGCGGGCGTGCAGGCGTTGCAGGATAAGTTGGATGCATTGACCGGTCGTGTGGCGGCAAATGAAACGGCAATTGCAACGTTAGAGCGTGCGGTTGAGTCGCTGGAAGCAACAGTGGAAAGTTTGGATGCGTTTTCAGCGGGGCAGTTTGCGGGCCGGATTGAGACCTTAGAAAAGGCGGGTGCGCAGTTGCAAGATGCGATTGATAATTTGGGGGCTTTGTACGCGACGGATGATGAATTGGCGGATGGCTTAGATGCATTGTCAGCGGAATTAAAAGATTTGATTTCAAAGTCTGCGTCGGGTGGTGATGTTGCGGATTTGGTCGAAGATTTGGGGAATTTGTCAACAGATTTGACGAATATTTCTGCACAGGTTGTTGCGAACAAGGATGCGATTGCGGCAAATGCGGCGGATATCGAAGAGTTGCAACAGGCGAATTTTGTCAAGAAGGCCGAATTGGATACGTTGCAGGTTGCATTGCTGGCGGCTATTGAAGAAAAGCATGCGGCGGGTGATTATGCGACTGCGAAGGATTTAGAAGATTTGTCCAAGAAGGTTGCAGAACTGCAAGAAAATGGTGGGGCGTCCAGTGGCGATGTTCTGGAATTGCAGAACAAGGTTAATGAAATAACGCTGAACTATGCGACCAAAGATGAATTAGACGCAGTTGAGGCAGATTTGTTGGCCAAAATCGCGGCGATTGATTTGAATTCGTACGTGACAAATGAATATCTGCAGGAAAATTATGTCACGAATGAGATCTTGGCACAAAAGAATTATTTGACCGAAGAAAAAGCGGCAGAGACATACCTGACAGAAACAGAGGCAGGACAGACGTTCTTGACGGCGGAAAATGTTAACAATTTTGTTGAAATCGAAGATGGGTCAATTACCACGGCGAAATTGGCTGGTGGTGCTGTGACGGCAGATAAAATCAATTCTGGCACAGGTAATGTAGGCGAAATGGTTATGCTGATGTCCAATGGTGACGGAACGTCGCAATGGGTTTCGGTAACGGTCGAGGAATAACGGTTGCAAAACTGTATAAAGAGAGGAAGGGATTATGAAAATTAAAAATATTGCTTTTTCAGGATTTGCGGCCATGATATTTGCAGGCCTTTGCGGTGCGGCGGATGCGGTATCTTATAACCTGGCAAGTAAGTCGTATGTTGATAAACAGTTAGAGGACAAGGCTAATCTGATTGATTTGGAAGCGTTGAAAACGACGGTTGGTCAAAAGGCCACCCAGGAATCTTTGGATGTGGTTGCAACACAGGTGAATCAGAATACGTTGGATATTGCAGATTTAAAGGCGGCGGGTTATCTGACTGAAACGGATTTGAATAACTTGAAGACGACGTTGCAGGCGGCGATTGATGACAAGCAGGCCAAGGGTGATTATGCAGATGCGGCAGAATTGGAAACGTTAAAGACAACGGTTGAAACGTTGCAAAGCGGTACTGTTGACAAAACGGTTGTTGAAAATTTGCAGACAACGGTTAATACGATTTCTGCGGATTATGCAAAAAAATCTGACTTAACATCGGCCGAGGAAAGATTACAGGCGGCAATTGATGCGATTAAGATTCCAGATGTGTCGAATTTGGTAACAAGCACACAGTTGACTGAACTGCGTACTGCATTGGAGACAGAAATTGCGAAAAAGCAGGAGACTGGTGATTATGTCACGGCGGATGCATTGACAGCGATATCGACTGAGCTGGGCACATTAAAGAACAATGTTTATACCAAAGATGTAATTGATCAAAAGATTGCGGATGCAGTGGCCGGTGGTGAAATTAATCTGGATGGATACGCAACGACATC
>JAZROU010000033.1:0-12708 GCA_045648865.1 Candidatus Enterousia sp. | reverse complement strand
ACCCCCGCAACTGTTATCCAGCGCACAATATTCATATCTGGATTTTGATTTATTATAATGCCAGATACCAGTGCCCCCCCAGAATAACCAATCAGCACAATCGGACGCGTTTGGGCAACAGTACGCACGGCACTGGCCATGGCGTCGATTACATCGGGCGAAAAACGACCGTCCGTCCAATCTGTGATACGACACGAACGTGACATTATATACTGACACGGACGCGCCATATAAACGACATTTGGCGACAAATCATGCGCCGCCATATCACGAACCAGTATTCCGCGTGGTGTTGGATCTGATGTCGGGACGCCATGCGAATTAAATGAATTCCCGTCACCTTCGATATAAATATGTATGGGCGATACACTGTCTGACAAACGCTGATATGTCAAAAGTGTGTATTTCCCCGTATCTATGGGCACATATGCAAAATCAGTTGGTGCATTCCATGCGGAAACACACCCGGACAACAAAAAAACAAATAACACCAGATAAAATTTCATAAATAAAACACTGTGATACAATTTGTAATATATCATAAATCATATAAAAATAAAAGACACGATATGCGATAATGAAATGACACCTTTAGGCTTTTGCATATTTTTTGACAAACACACATTTCGACAAAAATAATGCTTGACAAACCTGTTGACAAATACTATTTTTAGACACATAAAATCAAACTTTTAGCCAAGGGAACAACATATGTTTGATAAACTAAAAATGAAATTCGCAGCAAAACGCATCAAAAAAAACAAGAAAAATGCGAACAAAAAGACTTTGCAAAAAAAATCAAAGCGCACCTCATTTTGCAAGCGTGTATGGAATTTGATCTGCTGGCCATTTCGCATGATTGCAAAATTGTGTCGCCGTTTCTGGAAATGGTTATGTGGAATAAATATCATCGCGATGGTCAATCTGGCGTTACTGGTGGCGATTATTGTGTTATTCTCAATGCTGATTCTTGACATTGTCGGATGTAGAAAACAGCTGGTAATCGTTGCAAAACCACAAACCGTCGAACAGCAGGTGACCGTCACAGACGCATCTGCGCCGCGCACAGTTAAACAGCGTCCTGTGTTGCCAATAAAATCGAATAAAGTCGCAAATAAAAATGCGGAACCAACCGTTAGTGTCGTACCTGTTAAATCGCACCAGATTCAAATCGCAAAAAATCAGACCGCGACAAAAAACAATCAATTTTGGGGCGATGTCATAATCGATACTCGCGCAGCAGGCGCAATGTTGCAAAACAATGCAATTATTAATGGAAACCTGTACATACAAAACATGCGCAAGTACACATTGCCGTGCGACACTCACATTCATGGCAACCTGTTTCTGCGTGATGTGAATATGTTACAGTTCTGTGGCGATTTTGTTATAACTGGAAACATTTACGTCAGCCCACGTTCATCATTCGGCCCAATACCAAAGACAGCACGTCTGGGTGGGCATGTGATTTTGTAAAAAAGATTCTCCCGAATAATACCACCGCAAAATCGGTGGTATTTTTTTTAATGGAAATATTATTTTAACACTTGTATAGTAATAGTGTCCAAACAAACCACAAGGGAGATATCAATGTTTGAAAAATTGCTGAATGTTTTGTCTAAAAATCTGGGATACACCGTCGTATTGGTTGCAGCCGTTTTGTTGTTTGCAATATTTTCTGATGGATTGATTCCAGGCCTGATCACAGCTGTTTCTGCACTGTTGGCATACACATGCATTGTGGCATTGTACAAAGAATACAAAGCTGTGCCTGCAAAGAAAGCGCCCCAGGCAAAAAAGACAACAACTAAAAAGAAATAAACATAGTCCCGTTTTACGGGGCTTTGTTTTTAAATTTTTTCTTTACATATTTTTTTTATTTGAATACAATCAGATTGTCAAAAAAACAAAGGAAGGACAAATGGCAAACAACACAACAAAAAAAACTGCGGCTAAAAAAACCGCGACAAAGAAAACCGTTTCAAAGGCAACAGCAAAGAAAGCACCTGTAAAAAAAACTGTCGCCCCTGTGGTTGAAAAACATCCATGTGGCTGTGACAAGGGTTGCGCATGCGCAGGAAATTGTGTTGAACATGGTTGCTGTGCGAAAAAGAAATGTACATTTGGTCGCTTCTTAAAGAAATTAATATTGTTCCTGATTATTTTTGCATTGGGTTTTGCGGCGGCAAAAATGTGCTGTTGCGACAAACGTGGTAAAATGGGTCCAAGACCAGAATTCGAAAATGGATGCCTGGTTGTAAAATGCCCAAAAATGGCTGAAATGATGCCGACAATGGATACAAATGCAGACGGATGTGTCACACGCGAAGAATTCAAGGCAATGCGCAAGAATATGAAGCGCCCACAACAGCAGGAAGCAGCCCCTGAAATGCCGGCCCCTGCCCCACAATTCGCAGAATAAACGCGCCCGCCGTATGGCGGGTTCTTTGTTTATATCACAACGGAGCATTTTCTTGTTTATTCCGGCAAACAATGCTGTATAATGTAATCATGCAAACCAAAGGAGACAAATATGAAATTTAAATTATTGGCAGTTGGCGCGTGCGTACTGGCACTGGGGGCATGTGGGGACAACACTCAAAATCCAGAACTGTTAAAGGGTGCAAACTTTATTTCGGCTCAGCCAGGCGTTGATATTACACTGTCATTTGATCCGGTTGAAATGCGCGTTTATGGTGGCGTAGTAAACAAATATAATGGTGGATACAGCGCCGATGGCAACAACATTAAATTCGAAGGCTTTGCATCGACCATGATGATGGGCGCACCCGAAGCCATGGAAACAGAACAGGAATATTTTGAATTTATGCCAACCGTCGAAAAGTACGAGCTGGCCGACGGCAAATTAACCCTGATTGCAACGGATGGCAAAGAAATCATCTTTACCCAGATTGAATCAGATCCAGAAACACCTGCATCAGACGAAGCAGAAACCATTTCTGAATAAAATCATTTATATTCACTTGACAACGGGGTCAAATACATGTATAATTTGCCAGCGTTCGATAAGAACATGGCAGTTTTGGCCCCATCGTCTAGAGGCCTAGGACACCGCCCTTTCAAGGCGAGAACACCGGTTCGAATCCGGTTGGGGCTGCCAAATCTGATTTTCCGTCCATTTGGGCGGATTTTTTATTGAAAATCCAAGGGGTTGCTGCGGTTTGAAATCCGTTTTCACGACAAAAAGCAGGCTTGCCTGTAAAAACCAATCGAACAAGCCGTTTCTTTTGCGACAAAGTTCCTAAAACCCACAGTTTTATCGGGTTCTTAAAAAAATCACACCCCCGTTGTATGGCGGTTTGAAATTTATCTGTGGTCGCCAATGGCCGATGGTCTTTTATATGCTGTTCCAGTTCTTTTTTCTGTTCCACCAAAGTATGCAATCGCCCCTCGTATATTTCACGCATGCCAGAATCCCCTTTGGTGGCCGTGCCACCAATAAGGATTATCATTTGGTTTATTTGTTCGTCCAGTTCATTTAATTCCCGTTGCCAGCGCAGGCGCAGGTTCGCGTGTTCCTTGTCCACATTTGCACAAACACGGTTAAGAACCTCCATAAACAGCGCAGCCATTTCATCAGGCATGTGAATTTTACTCAGAACATGTTCAAATGCACGGTGCACATCGTGGCGCCGAATGGATTTTTTGTAATATTGGCATTCACGATTAAAACAGCGGTAATATGGGTGTTTGCAACCATTGCGGCTGGTTGAAAAATAACCCGTCAGTGGTCGACCGCAATATTCACAATAGATTTCATTGCGCAATGGAAATTCTCCCCCAATATCAGACTTATATGGTGCCCGTGCATTGCGCTCCATTCTGTGCTGAACTGCCTGAAATAATTCAAGCGGTATAATTTTATCCATTTTCCACTCTTGGCGTTCGATTCCCCAATGTTCGTATGCAAAGACACCAGTATAAACCTCGTTCTTTAACATATCTGCAACCTTTGTATCGTTTAACTTAACGTCATCAAACGCACCAGACCTGCGCAAAAATTCTGTGACATCGTGCTTAGTCCCCAGTTCGCCAGATGCATATTTGGCAAATGCTTGGTAAATAACACTGGCCTTGGGTTCATCACGCACCAAAATAGTGCGTTTATGTTCATTCTTTATGCGCTTAAGCCCCAATGGCGGATTTAGTGGGTAATATCCCAATGTGCATAACGCACGCATGCTGCCAGTTGTTTTTTCAGACAATTCGTCACTAAACATTTGTGCACGCAACACATCAAAGCCACGCATAAATCGCCCCATGGCATTATTTTCGGATTTGCCACCTACCACGGTTTGTAATTCCAAGTCATATTTCATAATGATATTTTCAATCCTGTCATAATAAAGTCCCACATTGCGTGACAGGCGCGACATATCATAGCACAAAATGCGAATGTGTTTGCGACAATGTTCGCGTTCAATGTATTCAACCATGGCATCCAAACCTGGGCGATTATACTTTCGAGCAGACACACCATCTTCATCAAAGAACTTATCTATTATAAAACCGTTGTGTTTTGCATAGTTCAAACATGCCTGTTTTTGTGATGTTATCGTTTCTTTTTTTGCTTGTTTGTCCGATGAAACACGGCACAGGCACAGCGTTTCAACAGGTTTGTTATTGTTTTCATTTTTCATTTTATTTTCCTTTTGTTTATTGGGGCGTTCCACCGCCCCGTGTTAATATTCAGGCCAATAAAGCCCACGCAAACTCCTCCATCAGTGCCAACAGTTCTTTTATCTGTTGGTCTGATAGGTCGTTGTTTTTCAGTGTTTTGCGCACTTGTTCTGCCGCTAAGGTCACCATTGCAGCCACCTTATTCCGCAGAAATTATCGGCTCGCCGTCCAAGGGTTCTTTTATAACCATTCGACTTGCCAAAAGCCCCCGATTGCACAATTTCTGTGTCAGGGCCGCATATTCAGGCATTGGCCCATCAACCACAGATGTCTCGATAGTGCGTTTAACCAAGTTTATTGTTATGCGCCGTGTTTCTGGGCGACATAACCTTGCGACAATTGCATGTGGCGCTTCAATAAAAGATTCCGCGCCATAATGGGCAATCACTCGGTTAAAATCACATTCCGTAAATACCCTGCATAAATTCAGCATGGTGTAAGAATGCCCCATGTGTTTCTGTTGCGATAACACAACAGGTAAGTCTTGTGGCAGACACATGCAAATGCGCCCATCGTTATCAATAACCAACATCGGTGCTCCCAATGTTGGCACAGCGCTGTTTATTATTTGTGCTTTGCAAAACAGCACCGCAAACTGCAACATAGAAATGTCGCGATACATTGGGGCACGCATTTTTTGCATGACCGCCAAGATTGCAGCAAAAGAAAAACCGCGCTGTTTCAGTGCGGTTGTTATATTTAATGCTGCCGTATCTAGAACAGAAAATGGCCTGTCTGTGCCATGCGGCGACAAACCAACTCGTTGCCATTCCGATATAACCCACTCCACCACGGACGCAACCGCTATCCCATGTATAGGGGTTGATATTTCCATTAAATGATGGTCCATAATCGTTGCTGCAAAGTTATCAAATGCAACATGTGTGCCAGCGCTGACATTCAATATATCAGAATCCCAATTCATTTTTTTACTCCTTGTTTTTTGGGATTAGCAACACTTGCCAGACTCACATCATTGTTTGTCTGGATTATTGCTCGCCGCTGAATCGTGAGTCAAATCCTAATTAGTCCACAATTCAATCGGCACAAAAAAAGCCCGTGGGGAATAAATCCACACGGGCCACACAACAATTTGTCCACCAAAAAGCTCTCTTATTGCACTCCAGTAAAAGAACAAAAAAAGACCGCCAAAAATGACGGTCCTAAATCTTGCTCTTTTATGCCGAATCTTTTTAACCAAATCCAAAAGTGTAGAATCATCCCTATATAGACATTTCAAATTCATGTCAAAAAATCATTCTACAACACTCTTTTACTCTTGTCCTTTTATCCACTTATGAATCGTTCCCGAATCAATTTGGAACACTCCAAAACTGAATCGCAAAAAATCTCTCAAACCCTTGTTCACCTTGGGCTTGACGATTTTTAGCATAACTTAAAAATTTCGATTCGTCAAGCCCCGACAAGAAAAAAATTTCTACTCATTGGACTTTTGTTCCTGTTAGTGTTAGAATATGAACTGAATCCAGTGGAAATTGGACTCGGGGCTTTAGCGAGCCTTGTTTGTTCGGTGCAGTTTGCATCGTTATCCGATATGGTGCGGATTGCACCGTTATGAACCCTGACACTTATGGTTGGGGAGCTGTTGGTGTATAAAACACGGAAAACCGAAAGACCAACAGAATCAATAACAAACTGATTTCGCTAACTCCCCGACCGTCAATATTTCATTGGCGGTTATTTTAATTCAACAACAGGGGAGCAAAATGAAAACAAGTATTTTATTGTTGGCGTCCGTTATCGGATTGGTATCATGTGGCGGAGGCCAAACAGGCAACCAAGGTGCCCCTGGAAAATCTGCGTATGAAATATGGCTTGAACAGGGCAATGTTGGAACAGAACAAGATTATTTGGACAGTCTTGTATCAAATAACAATAATAGCGGGAATAACAACAATGAAAATAAACCAGCCGATAATTTGACAGACGTTTCAAAAGATGAACATATTTTCAAAAACACCAAAGACTATTTGGATGCAATGGGACACAATTATTCCGAGGCAAATATAACTTGGCCTGGCCACAACGAATTCAAACAATACACATATCGTCAAGAATCGAGTGGCAATATAAACAGTAGCGATATCATATATACTTATAATGAAAAAGAATTAAATTTAGGAAATTATGGCGTTTATTTATCCACAACAAGGGGAGAATTCGCGTTTGACGACATAATAAATGCAGGTGCATACATTCATAATCGTAATGGCGTGGGGGCGAATGTGTATGCGCCACAAAATGGCACCACATTTAAGGGGGGCACATTAGCATATTTGCACGGCTCATCTCGGGCAGTTCCAGTGTTGCTGACTGGCGAGGGGGTATTCATATACGATAATAATGCATCTGTTCTAAAGTTGGCATTTGATAATTATTACACACTGACAATAGAAAAAAACTTTGAGAACCAGACGCGCGGCAATATTGCGATTAGCGGCACAAATCTAACGGGTATGACTGCTTATGACCTGGAGTCGGGCACACAGACAGATAAATATATCACCACAGATACAGGCTATACCAAACTCAACAATCACGAAGAAGCATTTATCTCATACGGAATGGACTTTAACACATCCAATGATTCAGATTTTAAATTAACTGGTGCGTTTGGTGGGGCAAAACAGTAAAAAAGGAACGAACATGCGTGTGTATTTAAGTATTATAACCATTATTTTGAGCTTGGCCTCATGCGGAGGTGGCAACATAGGTCAGCAAGGCACCCCTGGAAAATCTGCATATGAAATATGGCTTGAACAAGGCAATGTTGGGACAGAACAAGATTTTTTAGACAGTCTTGTATCGGGGAATATCCCAGACAATACAGATAAAGACGACGAGCCTGCACCAGAAAGTCAGCCTTGGCATGATGATGGAAATTGGGACCGTGATTTTATGGTTCGATACACAAATGCCGAAGATTATTTAAGCAACAATTCTCATGATAAACTAACAAAAAATACAATAAATTGGCCAGGGCATGCTGATTATAATCAATATGAAATGCAATACTATGATGCGGCAAACAAACTAGAATATAAATATGTTTATTCTGAAAAAGAATTAAATTTGGCAAATTATGGCATCGTTGCCACAACAAGCAGGTCATACTATAACACTGTCAACACTTACATTGGCGCATATTATCACAATCGAGAGGGCGGGAATGCCAATATTTATACCCCTGCAACTGGCGCAACATTTAACGGTGGCACTATGGCGTATTTATACTATGATGGCGACAAAGAAATGGTAAAAGGGGACGCTTCATTCAAATATGACCCGACAAATCCACAGTTGCGATTGTTTTTTGATAATTATTACACATTTAAAATTTCTCGCGAAACTGATGGCGACTATACAACAATTATAACGGGGGAAAATCAAACTGGGAAAGATCATTTTGATTTGTCTCCTGGGGTTTTCAAAAATGATTATGTAGCCATTTCTGCTGGTTATTTGAAAAAAGACGGGATTGAGGAGGCAGTTGGGACATATGAAGCCACATTTGGGATGCTTGGTGCTGACGGTTCAACAACTAACACTTATCCACACACATTTACCATAACAGGTGCGTTTGGTGGCACGAAACAATAATATGCGTGGCTCGCTGTGCATTTTTGGCGTGTTGGCGGTGTTGATGCCCATGTTGGCGTTTGCAGAAACACAGCCAGCGCAAACGGTTGAATTAACCGATGCCCAGGCATTGGCCGTATCCGACATGATGATTGGTGCAGGCGACTTAAATGCCGCCACCGACCTGTTGAATGATATTTTGGGCAGCGATGATGTAAACATTCGCATTCGTGCCCTGTTTAACTTGGGGCGTGTGGCAATTGCCAATGGCGATTATAACACCGCACAAAAATACCTGCTGACCATATTAAAATGGCACCCAGGATATACCAATGCGCGCATTGAACTGGCACGCGCGTATATGTTGGACAACGATTATGAAAATGCAGATTTTCAGTTGCGATTGGCATTGGGCGATAAAAATTTACCTGCACCAGTCGCCCAACAAGTGCAAATGATGCTGAATTATGTGCGACAAAATAAAACATGGGCGGTCAATGCTGGCCTGTCTTTGGTGCCCGACACCAATATAAATTATGCCACTGGGCAGTCGCAAGAATGTGTGGACTTTGGTTTCGGCCCCATGTGCCGACAAATCCCCAAACAGGAAAGTGGCATCGGTCTGCGATATGATGTTGGCGCGGATTATTTTTGGCGGTTAAGCAATCGGTTCAGTATTCGCAATTCCATATCCCTGTCGGCATTGGACTTCAAGACATCGCAATATGACGACTATTCCCTGTATTTAGCAACAGGGCCACGATACACAGGCGATAAATGGGAGTTAAGTATTCAGCCGTTTGTGCAAATGCACTGGTATGGCGGCAAGTATTATAACACAGCCCCTGGTATTCGTGCAGATGCGTCCGTTGATATAACCCAGCGCATTGATGTGGACTTTGGTGGCGCATTCACGCGCACCCTGTATCATGACGATGCGATTGATAAATTTTGGCGCAGCAATGAATACACTGCATATATTCAACCCCGATATTATCTGAACAACAAAAGTTTTGTTCAAATTGGCGCGCAATATTCCAATGTGGACGCAATGGAACATGCATACAGCAACACCAGTCAGACATATTATGTCGGGTATTATAGCGAATTGCCATGGACGCTGAATGTGTATGCGCGTCTGGATTTTACAAACACAGAATACAAAGACGACATGTTTTTCATAACAGGCGACCATAAATTGCGGGCATTCACACGAAAAGACACGTCATATCGTGGTTATTTGCGCTTGGCAACCCGTTATTTTGAACCATGGCGAATATATCCCGCACTAAACTATACATACACAGCACGAAATTCCAATGTGCCTGCATACGAATATGAAAAACACAGACTGGAACTCAATATCAATTATCGGTTTTAGTATTGTCTGTGCGACAAATGCCTCGACATGCGTTTTTATGGCTTGGGACGTATAGTTCCAGCGCAACAACAATTAAGCGCACTGTCGAGCCACGACAATGCGATTGTCGAACACATTACATTATACAACACCTTAACACAAGTATATAAACTACACCATATCCAACATACTATTCTATATACCTGTCTACCATACCCCCACCCCCATATGCGATATTAGAAATAAAGGAGGCATAATAAGAATGCTTTTTTGATGGTGTTTTTGCGCCAATAAAGCCACGGACATGCACGATAAGGAGCACGTCCGTATCACTATACCATAAATAAAAACATTGCCGTGGTTCGTATTATTAACACAATGTTCATATAATATCAGGGATATTGTTTTCAGGTTTTCCGCACTGTTGCGCAGAATCGCAATCTGGCATGTGATATAGCGCAATATCCGCATCAGTCAGCATTTCCGCAATGTTGATGATTTCCTGTATTATTGTGTTTGCATTAGTTTTAACCTGGGCTGCCAAAATTCAAACCGACCTTTTGGGTCGGTTTTTTTGTTGGATTTCCAAGTGTTTCGTGAGTTCGAAAGTTGGGTAATAAAAACAGACACCTTTTTGGTGATTTGCGAACTTTTTTTAAATTAAGGATCTATTTCTTTATCTAGTTTTATATTTCTGACAAACATTTCTTTGTGTGATGCCTGCATTCACAACAGTGTATATTCTAGGGCAGCGCTATTTATTAAAACAAAGGTACAGACACAGTACTAGATGCATGTGTTGCACCGCCAATAACATTATTTCCCATGGTAAGAATCCCCATTATCCTGCCCGATTCATCAAAGATGGGGCCACCAGAATTCCCTCCCCAAGCTTGACATCTTGTTTGTTTACCTTTACCCGAATACCAACATTTTGATTCCTTTAGCTGGCCAACGTCTGATGTGTTAAGCAGCCCAGGATTTTTTCAAGAAAATTTATAACATGCCGGTTCTTGATATACACCCCATTATAACTTATACCATATTTATCATTTTTCTTAGCCACTTTTAAACTTGATAAATAGTTTATATATTTATTTTTAAAATCAGATATCTGTTTATCACTCATAATCGCAAGAGCGCCGATCAATCGTATATTCTTTCGGTTTTGTGCAATGGTCATCCGCAGCCATGGATAAAAATGGAACGAACATTAAAAATCGTCCATAAAATCATAATTACGAGGCAATTGAATACAGTCTAAAAGAGACTTAGTTCCCCTTAATTCATTTATAGAGCATTCTTCAGACATGACGTCCCCATCTGCATGATTTGGGCCACCAATTATATATTTGCCCCTAGTAAGAGTGGCCATCAGTCTGTTTTCCTTATCAAAAACAGGGCCACCTGAATTCCCTCCCCAACTTTGACACGCTATTCTCTCGCCACTGCTTGTAAATCCGCAAACAGATTCTTTTAACCGATTGCAATCATTTCTATTTAGAATGGAATTGTCTTCAAGAAAATTTATAACCATCGCATTGTCTAAGTCGACACCGCCTTCAACAAAACCAGCATTTTTAACATTTTCAATGCTCTGGTCATATTCAGGAAACACGTTTTCTAAATATTCAATATACGCTTGTTTAAAGTTATGTATTTCTGCATCACTCATAATTTTAAGACAACCATGACCAACCAACCTGGCCTCATAATTAACTTTATTAAGATTAAAAAAACTAGCGCCCGTATTATGGGTACGTGACACACTACCATCATCATATTTGCCATTTATTTTGTAGAAAGCCCAGTCCCCTGTTAAATTCTTTTCTCCACCTACAGTGGTAAAGTCGCCCGCCTCTACAAATTCAGCCGTGTACGTCCTATTGCTAACTGCCCTAATATTCAGCTGTTTTTCTACGTTATCAAAACTATCAATCACACAATGTTTCGCGGTACGCACATATAGTTTTCCAGTACAACTGTGCTTCATAACGGTTCCGGTACAGTATGCGTCACCCTCATTATCAACCAGCGCCACAACTGCATTATATGGGGATTTTTTCTTTTGTTCATCTGTAACATAACAGCGCCGATCAATTGTATAAAGCAACGGTGAAGGGGAACACCTGTCATCCGCAGCCATGGACAAAAATGGAACAAACAGCAAAAATAAGGAAAAATAAATTTTTTTCATCCCCATCTGCCCCTTATCTGGAATGATTTGCGTTATAGAATGATACCGTATCCGTACTGGAATTTAATCCATCCAGTTGTTTCTGGTATTCCTGACGATTTTTGGTTATTTCTTTATGCGCACGGCGCGCCTGGAATCTTTCTTCGGGATTGCTGTCCGCAGAATCTATTATCTGCTGCAGGGTTGCCAATGCAGTGTTACATTCATTTATCATAAACTCTAATTCCGATGCGGACATTTGCGTCGTTTCTTTCTTTTCGCCTTTGACATCCCCGGAAATTGAATCAGACTGTCTATCGTCACTGGGACCACATGCAACCATCATCCCACCAGCCAGCAACGCTGCGGCAATTGTCAATTTTGTTCTATTTTTCATTTTATAACCCCTTTATTTTTTCAATCGGTACATTATCGTCTGTTTCATTGTCGATTTTTGATCCGGCATGCCCAAGACCACCAATATCATAATTTCCCCTGGTGTGAATTCCGACGATTTCATTTTGCCAGTTAAAAAATGGCGCACCGGAATCTCCGCTCCAAGCCTGACAATTCTTCATTATACCATCTTTATAAACGCACCACGAAACCTTTAGTTCCCGATCACTTGTTAAGCGATCCCAGTATTCCTGCTCTTCTGTTAAAAAATATGTTACCAATTCATTTCCTGTATCCAGCCCCCCACCATCGGTGTAGCCATAGTCTTGTTTACTGTTACTATCAACGAACACCTCGTGTTTCTTAATGAAATCTTCATATTTTTTTTTGAAATCATCTATTTCTTTATCACTCATAATTTTAAGTGTCCCATATCCAGCAAGTATTTTGTTTTCAAAAAGGCTGGATTCAGACG
>JAZROU010000032.1:0-13534 GCA_045648865.1 Candidatus Enterousia sp. | reverse complement strand
GCCCAGAAAAAAATAGAGTGGGGCAGCCAAATACGAAACTATGTCTTGTACCCGTATCAATTGGTCAAAGATGTTCGTACCGGCGTTGAAAAGACGGATTCAGATGCAGTGCTGGATGGCGATTTGGATGATTTTATGTTGGCATCTCTACAACAGCAATAAAGAAAAGTCCCCAATCGGGGACTTTTTTAACGGCTACGCATTTGCGCCTGCGCCAATAAGATTTCATTTCTGGCATTTTTGTTTGCTTGAACACAAACAGTTTCTTTGCCTTCACGCCATCCTTCGATTACGCAGATTGCATTAATCACAGATTCCAACTGTGTCGCATTCAGTGAAGATATTTTTTTGTTAATATCCAAACCTGTCAATTTAACTAGTTGGCGATTGTATGACGATACATTGTTTTCATGTGGTGGTGCATATTTATAAATTGCTGCACGAATTGTCTTGTTATAATAGTTTTCAGAATGCAACAAATTTTTCAATGCACGACGACCTGTTTCTACATTTGGGAAAACTGCGAATCCGCCTGCTGTACCAATCGCACCGTTTTCGCGTGAAAATGGTGTTAATCTCAGGTTGCCTGGATTACAATTGCGCCATGCACGTGTTCCGCCACTGCGTTTCGAAACCTGGCCATTGTTATACTTGTACAGCACGTCTTTTCCCTGGCTGGCACAGCTTAAAACACGTGGTGTCGTGGCGACTGTGTCCAATTTTGTCGTGCTGTCTGTACGTAATTCTGTCTTTTTTTCTGGTGTCGACTTGTTTGTGGTGTTGTTTCCAGAACCTACAACTGGGCTTGCCAGCAAGCCGGCCCCCGCGATAACATAGCTTAATGTCCATTTAAAATTCATTTTTATCCTCCTTTGCAATCAACCAAGCACCATGAAATCAATCATTTGTACTTTGCTGTAAGTTGTTATTGTTTTTTTTTGTTGTTGATTGGTTCGTTGCGATAAAGTCAATTCACAACGTACATTCAGACACATGAATAAAATCAAATGTCCCGACTTGCCATCATCTTTCTCGGCAGCCCGCCCTGAACAGGGAACCAAAGTCTACGTGTATTATATAGTTGACAATTTGTTTTTGTCAAGTGTTTTTTTGCGTGTATTTGAAAAAAAACCGCATTTTGCGGTTTTTTGTTATTTTTGCTTTTGAATAAAGTTATCAATTGGGATGACCGCGGCGGCCGTCGGACCGCGTTGCCCGTTATAGTGGCTGGCTGGATTTTTATCATATGGCATACGGTTTCCCGAAAATTTTTCATAGTAAATCTGGCCAATTCGCATATTTGGATAAACGACTGTTGGATACAGAACGCGTATTTCCAATGTCCATTCGCCACAGAATCCATCGTCACCCCGTCCGGCCGTGTGATGATTCAGTATAAAGTTGCGCCCAACACTGGATTTTCCATCAATGTATGGGAACAGGTTACGGGTTTCTGTGTATTCAACTGTTGTCCCCAGGTATCCGATTTCTGGCGATAAAATCAAACCTGTTTCAGGTATTTTTATATCGATTGTTTCATGATGTTTTGCGCAGGTTGGATCAATCAATCGTATTGGATTGCGAATATCATAGTGCTCAGGATGCTTTCTGTACAAATCGTACGATTCTTTATCGACGAACCAGTCCTCCATAGAATGCAAGAATCTGCTGCCGTTATATTCAATTGCGGGCTTCATTCCCATTGGTATCGTGTGCTTGTACACGCGCAATGTGTTTGCCAAATGCAAATCATAACTGTTTGACCCCAGACAGCGCATATCGAACGGTTCGATTATAATATCCGGATTTTTTGTCTGCATACGTTTTAAAATTTCTGGTCCAGTTAATTGCATTTGTCTATCCTTGTTCTTAATATTTTACCCCCAGGTTTAGCACATGCATTATAATTTGCAAGATTTTTATTCACTTTTGAAAATGGTGTGCTATGGTTTTCAGTATGACAGAAAAAACATATTCCGGCTTTGTTGCCATTATCGGCCCGACGAATGCGGGCAAAAGTACATTGCTAAACCAAATTATGGGACGGAAAGTCTCGATTGTCTCGCACAAGGTGCAGACCACACGCACACGCCTGCGTGCCGTTAAAATGGTTGGTGATAAACAGTTAATATTTGTTGATACCCCCGGCGTGTTCAAGCCTTCGCGCCGTCTGGATCGTGCAATGGTTGCCGCCGCCATGGATGCGGTGTCCGATGCTGATGCGGTATTACTGTTGGTTGATGCGCAAAAGGGCATTACCGAAACTGTTCGCGCTCTGGCGACCAAGATTGCCGATCGCCCAAATATATTTGTTGCGCTTAACAAGGTTGACGCAATTCCAAAACTAGAATTGCTGCCAATGGTCGCGGAATTGAATTCTTTGGCGCCCTGGTCTGAAATATTCATGATTTCCGCGTTAAAGAATGACGGTATTGTGTCTATGCTGAACGCGTTGTCATCTGTTATGCCCGAATCTCCGTATCTGTTTGATACGGTTGATGCACCTGATGTACCTGATGAATTATATCTGTCGGAATTGACCCGTGAAAAGATTTACAAATACATTCACCAGGAATTGCCATACCATATCAATGTTGTGACCGAACGCGTTGATGTTGCGGATGATGGCGTTCTGGACATCTATCAGAAAATTGCTGTGCGCAACGATGGACATAAAAAGATTGTTGTTGGTCGTGGTGGCGCGCAGTTAAAGCAAATTGGCACCGCTGCCCGCCATGATATCCAGGACCAGTGGGGCGTAAATGCGCGCCTGCACCTGTTTGTGCGTGTCGAACCCGATTGGGAAGACAAGGCCGAAAACTATACTGACCAGGGTCTGGAATTTAAGAGATAGGAACATTCTATGACAAAGTATAAAAAAATAGTTCCGTATTTATTTGCAGTAACTGCGCCACTTGTGCTGTCTTGCAATCATGACACCACAGAATTCAAAGACGTTGTTGTCGCAAAGCAGAATGGCGTTCTGTATCTGGACCGAAATTCAGATGGTAATGCCGAAGCATGTATCGGTTTTGGTGCGGACAGCACATATAATGCGTTTTATCAGTATGCAATCCCCGGTGATACACTGACGTACCATTGTTTGCCACTCGCACGCCATGACCAGCGTATCCTGCGTGCATATTCGGTTGAAATGAGCCGTATAAACAGTTATTCCACACGCGAACTGGAAATAATACAAGAAATAAACAAATTACGCGCAGAAATTGGCCAGCCCAAAGCACGAAGTCTGTAAATGTTAACACTGTCTGATTTTGATTTTGAATTACCAACTGAATTAATCGCATCACGTCCATTGGATGTGCGCGATGCATCCCGCATGTTGGTGGTAAATAACATGGGGGTAACGGACAATCATATCCGTGATTTTCTGGATTGTCTGTGCCCGGGCGATGTTGTTGTCTTTAACAATTCCCGCGTAATTCCTGCGCGTTTTGTGGCGAATGGTAAACATGAAATCACATTGCATACAGCTGTCGATGATAAAACTTGGTGGGGGCTGTGTAAAAAGTTTAACAAAATCTCAGATGGTGAAATATTAACCCTTGACGACGGTACTCAAATCGAAATCCTGGCACATGATGATGACAGTGGTATGAAAATAAAGTTTCTGTGCGATAACGTTTTTGCTGTATTGGACAAGGTTGGTAAAATGCCACTGCCCCCATATATGAAACGTTCCGCCGAAGAATTTGATCGTGAACGTTATCAGACGGTTTATTCGTCGCCCTTAGGGTCAATGGCGGCGCCGACAGCGGGATTGCATTTTACCCCCGAATTACTGGAAGGCATTCGCGCACGTGGTGTTGAAATTGTGAATATTACATTACATGTCGGGGCGGGTACATGGTTGCCCGTTAAAACCGAAGATTTGTCCCAGCATAAAATGCACAGTGAATGGGGCTGTATTACAGATGACCAGGCAGAAATAATCAACAATGCAAAGCGTGTTGTTGCGGTGGGAACGACATCCCTGCGTTTGTTGGAAAGTGCCGCGATGAAAAACACAGACCCCATAAAATATCGTCGTGTTGCGCCATTTTGTGCAACAACAAATATCTTTATTACGCCGGGGTATCGGTTTCGTGCGGTGGATGTATTGCTGACGAATTTTCATCTGCCTAAATCGACGTTGTTTATGTTGGTGTCGGCATTTGCGGGCTTGTCTGAAATGAAAGATGCATATTCACATGCAATCGCCGAAAAATATCGTTTTTTCAGTTATGGCGATTGTTGTTTGTTGTTTAAAAAGGACACATAATGTCATTAAAGTTTAATCTTATTGCAACTGATGGAAATGCGCGTCGTGGTGCAGTTGAAACGGCGCATGGCACATTTCAAACGCCGGCCTTTATGGCGGTGGGCACTGCCGCCACGGTCAAGGCCCTGACCATGGACCAGGTTGCCGCCACCGGCACCCAGGTTATTCTGGGGAATACCTACCATTTGATGATGCGCCCCGGGGGGGATTTGGTGGAACAAATGGGTGGTTTGCATAAATTCGGTGGCTGGCACGGCCCAATTTTAACCGACAGTGGCGGTTTTCAAGTAATGTCTTTGTCGACGCTTACAAAAATGAGTGAAGAAGGCGTCCAATTCACATCGCACTTTGATGGCGGGAAAAAGCATTTCTTGCGTCCCGAAGATTCTGTTCGTATCCAGCACCAGTTGGATTCGAATATTACAATGGTTTTGGATGAATGTTTGAAATTACCCGCCCCGCGCGAACGTGTTGAGAAAAACGTTGATATGGTTACCCGTTGGGCGCGTCGCAGCAAAGATGCCTTTGTTGACCGTCCGGGCTATGGCATATTTGGTATTGTCCAGGGGGCAGACTTCCCAGACCTGCGTGAAAAATCTGCCCGTGCCCTGATGGAAATCGGATTTGATGGATATGCAATTGGCGGTCTGGCCGTTGGTGAACCGCAAAACGTTATGTTTGATATGATTGCAGCGACAACGCCATTATTGCCAGATGACAAACCGCGTTATTTAATGGGTGTCGGGACACCACTGGACATTCTGGGGGCGGTTGAACGCGGTGTTGATATGTTTGACTGTGTTATGCCGACGCGTGCCGGTCGCACCGCCCAGGCATTTACGCGCTTTGGTACAATGAACATGCGTAACGCCAAATTCAGGGATGATTCACGCCCGTTGGACGATAAATGTGGGTGCCCGGCATGTAAATTATCGCGCGCATATATTCATCACCTGATTAAGTGCAATGAAATTCTGGGGGCGACATTGCTGACCCAACATAATTTGTGGTTTTACCAAGATTTGATGCGCGACATCCGTGAATCAATAGAGCAGGGCAAGTTCCAAGAATTTAAACGTGAATTTATCAAAAAATACACAGGGGATAATAAGTAATGAGTTACATAAAAATAAATGCTGACGATCTGATTTTAGATTACAGACAGGTAAATAATCATGTTTACACACTGGTTTTGCGTGCCGATATAAACAGGCCCGACAGATGGAACGCATTGCCAAGTACTGACATGGTTGTCTTTAGTGAAAAGCAGGCCCTGGAATTTCAAGACTATATTAATGCGATTATTCGGGTACAGGCTTTTCAAAGAATAAAGTACCCTAGTATGCCTGAAGTAGAAACAGCAATGCGGTCAGAAGTGGATAAATTTAATCAGGCAATTGACAGCGTGTATTTGGGTAAGCAGACAAAGATTAAATAAACTGTTGCAAATGGTTATGGTAATCGTCTAAACTCCCTTACATATTGTAAAGGAGTTTTCTTATGCCACGTAAAAAGAAAGAAGTTGAGGTCATCGATATGGGCGGCGTAAAAACAGTCGCAAAAAAGAAATCGTTGGTCCGCGGGGTCAAGACCGCAATAACCGTGTTTACAATAATTTGGTTTGCGCTGTTGATATGGTTCCCGTTGCATGTAAAAAACACATATTCTGGTCCGATTAAGAAATCTATTGTTGTGTCTATGTTCTATGACCTGCAACGTGGCATTGTGAAACAGTACGAGGCATTGCTGGACGGTGTCGCAAAATCAATTAATCTGGAAAAACCAATTGCTGTTGCCATAGATGGTGTGAAGCTGGCTGAACGGGGGGTTGAAAAAATAACAGATACCACCGCTGTGGCAAAAGAAACAACGGACAAGGCAACCGATACCACCGTTGCTGCACGTGAAAAGACGTCCAAGGTCAAAGCGCTGGCTGGTTTCGCGGGCAGACTGGGCTTTAAAACAGACGGGGTTGATAATGCTGTTGCACAGGTTGATCAAGGCTTGGACAAGGCTGATGCTGCAATAGATAAAGCAAACGCCACAATTGCCAAGGTTGACGATACTGCGGCCCAGGTTAATGCCCAACTGGAAAAAATAAAATCAGACTTGACGCGTGTTGCCCAGGTTGAAATCGACAAAGTGCTGGACGATGCAATAAAAACAGCGTTAGACAAACAGTCTGGTGGGCTAGGAACAACATTGCTGACGAATTATGGTATTAAACATGTGTATCCATGGCGTCCGTCCACATGGCCTGTTGCGACCAAAATCTATAACGATTTATCCAGATCTGATATAACAACCATTACGGTTATTACGAATACTGTTGATACGTATTTTGGTTATGTCGCGTGGGGATTGGTTGTTGCCGCGTGGGCACTGGGGATTTATTTGTGGCACCTGGTCTTTGGCAAGGTCAAAGCGATAATACGACCATTCAATGTTTGTCCACGTTGCGGACACACATATGCCGACAGACGCACTGCGCTGGGGCTGTTAAAGGTTTTGCAGCCATGGAAATGGTTCTAGGGGTTTAAAGAAAACCGCCGTTTGTCGGCGGTTTTTTATTTGCATGAACAGCGGATGATTTTTTTTATGTACATATCCATATTGTAATGTGGATATCGTGAAATTATTTCTGATTTGTTTTGTTCTATTTCGGCGCATGCATCTTTCGCTATTTGTTGCAAAGATGTTTCGCGAACGATTTCTAATTTATTTGTTCCGCATTGCCACAACATAGTTTCGTCTGGTGCCTGATTTTTAAAGACAGGTGCCAATGGTTTTATTTCAAAAAAATGAATTACTGGGGCGTCGTAATCCATAAAATCAAAAACTTCCCAGTACCACATCAGCGTATCAATTGCATTATCACAAAAATGAAAGACAGGGTTTGGCGCCCTTACGCCAAATCGTTCATAAGAATGGCCACTTTGCGCAACGAATTGTCGCCCAGGTGTGTATTCAGCAAAATTTTTAATATCAAAACTGTGGCTAAGGCCATCTACGATCAGTCCATCACGCCACATCATTTTATAAGATTTTGTCATCTTGTATTCTTGCGAAATATGTTTGTCTGCCACCATTGCACCTCTTGCTCTTTGTTGCAGAATACAATATTTTGTCAACATGTCCAGAAAAAACTTTTTTTCCCACTTGCATTTGTTTTGGTGTTTCTATATAATGTCCCCTGCACGGAGCGTTGGCAGAGTGGTAATGCAGCAGATTGCTAATCTGTGACCGGTTTTTTTCGGTCCATAGGTTCGAGTCCTATACGCTCCGCCAGAAATTCAACCCACCACCCGGTGGGTTTAATTTTTGTTGCGGACGTTGGACGAGAACCGTCAAGGTTCGATACGGAGTAGATTTGGGAAGCGAAGCACACCCAAATCGTCACGAGTGGAGAGGGGTATCCCCGCCCGCCGCGCGGGCAGGGGAGTCCAGTCCTTTTGCGCCCGCCAGAAATTCACCCGCCATTTGGCGGGTTAATTCATGGGGCGAACTTTTTTGTGCCTTGACTTGTGTTGTCAAATCGTGCCATAATAAGAACATGACAATTCGTTTTATTAATTTTTACTGTTGTCGCTAGTTATACGTTTTCGCAAACTTAATTTGTTTGCATTTCAAACACGCAATTATTAAAATCCCGATATCAATAAACCGAAAGGACACATACAATGACGATTAGATTATATAACACCCTGACACGACGTTTAGAAGAATTCAAGCCATTAGAAGAGGGTAAAGTCGGTTTCTATTCGTGTGGGCCTACGGTTTATCATTATACACATCTGGGCAACCTGCGTACATTTTTGCATAACGATTTTCTAAAGCGTATGTTCCTGGCAAACGGATATGATGTACGTCATGTTATGAACATTACTGATGTAGGTCATCTGACCAACGACGAAGATGATTCTGGCGAAGACAAGATGGAAAAAGGTGCCGCCCGTGATAATAAGTCAGTATGGGATATAGCAAAATTTTATAAAGACGAATTTTTGCGTGACTTTAATGATTTGAACATGATTGCGCCAACGGTAATGCCACATGCTACAGATTATATCGCCGAACAAATAGAATTGGTCCAGAAATTGCAAGAATTGGGGTATACCTATGAAATTCCAGGCGATGGAATTTATTATGATACGTCGAAGTTTGCGGCATATGGTGCATTGACGGGTGGTTCGTTGTCGGGCAATCGTGCGGGCGCGCGTGTTGGTTTTAATGACGCAAAGCGCAACCCATCGGACTTTGCGCTGTGGAAGTATTCTCCAACGGATGCCAAACGTCAAATGGAATGGGACAGCCCCTGGGGCGTAGGGTTCCCTGGTTGGCACGCGGAATGCAGCGCCATGAGCATGAAATTACTGGGCACCCATTTTGATATCCATACTGGTGGCGAAGATCTGTCGCGTGTCCATCATGCGAATGAAATCGCGCAAAGCGAACCGATAACTGGGGCACCATGGGTTAACACATGGCTGCATTACAGTTTCTTATTAGATAAATCTGGTGAAAAAATGGCCAAGTCTAAGGGCGAATTCCTGGGGATGGATGCCGTTCGTACACGTGGCTATGACCCAATGGTGTACCGTTATTTTGTTGCCATGGGGCACTATCAATCCCAGTTGGCGTTTTCGTGGGAAACCATGGATGCGACGGCAAAAAGCTATGTAAATCTGACACGTCGCGTGGCGGATTTGTTGGACGCAGAAAATAGCCCCATTAACGATGTTATCTATGGTAAATGGCATGATGATATGCTGGGGGCGATGTCCGATAATCTGAAAACAGCATCTGTTCTGGTCTTGACCCAGGAATTTATAAAATCGTCTGATATAGATGATGCAACAAAGTTGGCGTTGGTTCGCTTTGCAGACGATTTATTGGGGTTGCAATTGGTTGACCGTGCACAAAAGCTGCGTGCGCTGGAACGCGAAAGTGCGCCGTCTGAAATTGTTGCTCTGGCCGAGGCGCGCGCCACAGCCAAGATGAACAAAGATTGGGCAACGGCGGATCGTCTGCGTTCTGAAATCGAGGATGCCGGTTGGTCAGTTCTAGATGCCAAAGAAGGTTATAAAATCGTTAAACGTACATAGATTGCTAAAAACACAAATAAAAATAAAAATCGGTTGAAATTGGGGCAATATTGGTGTATATTGCCCCACGTTAACAATAGAGGAAATTTCCATGAACTATCCATATATGCCGAAATCAACAGCGCTGTGGTTAATTGAAAACACAGCATTGACGTTTGAACAAATAGCGGAATTCTGCGGCCTGCATGAGTTAGAGGTTAAAAATATCGCAGATGCTGAAACATATAAAATTCAACCATTAAATCCGGTTCTAAGCGGTCAATTAACACGTGAAGATATCGAAAAGTGCGAAGCTGATCCAGCCGCACGCCTGACATTGCGTCGCGAAATTGTTGATGCGCAACAGAAACAGAACAAACGTGGCGTTGGTTATACACCAAAATTACATCGTCAGAACCGTTTGGGCGGTATTTTGTGGATTTTGAAAAACTATCCAGAATTATCCGACGGCCAGGTTGCGCGCCTGATGCGCAGTACGAACCCAACAGTTGCATCTGTTCGCAATAAAACACACGCATCTTATTCGATTATTCAAATACAAAGTCCAATTGTATTGGGATTGGTGTCTGAATCTGCGATACATGATGCTGTGGCCAAAGCACAAAAAGCGGCATCCGCACCAAAAAAGAAAAGCAAAAAGAAATAATTTTACCAAACCTTTGATACGAATATTAAAAACTGCGACGGGGTAATTAATGGTTAAAAAATTAGACGAAGCAACACGTTTATTGATTGATTCTTTGCCAGAAAATCTACAAAAATTGGCGTATGGTGCGATTGAGGTTGGTTATATGTCGCGCATGGATTTCACATCTGCAACCGAAGCAGACGAGGTGCCTGCCGATGAACACGATGAAGTGTTGGATTTTTTTCAGCAAGATTTGGGGCTTGAAATCTTGGAATCTGATAACTATCCCCAGGATTTAGACCGCTATTACGGAAACGATGAGGATGACGTACCACGTGACAAAACGCGCAATTTATTAAACGCCGATGCCGAGCAGGTTGATGTCAATGATGATGATTATGAACACTATGCCAAGCAGCTGGAACGCAGTCAGACGGGTTCATTGGTTTTGGGTGTTCAGGATTCTGTTCAATCATATCTGAAACAAATAGGGACTGTTCAATTGTTGACTGCCGCCGGCGAAGTCGCAATCGCCCAGCGTATCGAAGCTGCATCCCGTCTCATGGTTTACGGGCTGTGTGAAAGCCCGATGACAATCCAAGCTATGTTGGACTGGTACCAGCAACTGTTAAACGAAGATGTTCGTTTGCGTTATATTGTCAATCTAGAAGTTATGTATTCCAGCGATTCTGAACAAAAACAGCTGGCTGCCCTGTCCGAGGCCTTGAAATCCAAGGGTGTTGAACATGTAGACGAATTGGACGATGATGACTTAGATGATTTGGCCGATGCATCTGTCAGCGAAGATGAGGAAGAGGAAATCGACGAAGATGACGATGGTATAAAAAAAGAAGACACCCCACGTGGGACATCTGGGGTTCCAATTCCAGTTATGGAAGAGGCTCTGATGCCAATGGTTTTAGAATTGTTTGCTAAAATCAAACGTACGTTTAACAGCATGCAAAAACTGCAAGCAAAGCGTCTGGAAAATTTGTTGACTTCTGATACCCCAGATGCAGAACTGGAAAAGAAGTATACTAAATTGCGTTTGGAATTGTTTGAACATGTCAGCAAAATTCGCTTGAACGACGATCGTGTCGCAGAAATCTTGGAACAGCTGACCAAGCGCGATCAATTGCTGATGGGATTGGAGGGTAAGTTATTACGTCTGGCCCTGGCTAACAAGATTAAACGCGAAGATTTTTTAAATGAATACACCGGGAACGAGATAAATCGCAACTGGGTAAAAAAACTGTCGAAGCATAAAAATTCAGCATGGGCGAACTTTGCTAAAAAGCATGAGACGGATATTTTGAAAATCCAAGACGATATTACCGCGATTGTAACAGAAACAGGGCAGCCTACATCAGAATACAAAAAAGTCGTCGAATTGGTGCGTCGTGGCCAAGGCGAAGCGGCCCGCGCAAAGCGTGAAATGATTGAAGCAAACCTGCGCTTGGTCATCAAGTTTGCGAAAAAGTCCAGCAATCGTGGATTAGGATTAGATTTTTCGGATTTGGTCCAAGACGGAAATATTGGTTTGATGAAGGCTGTGGACAAATTTGATTATCGTTTGGGAAATAAATTCTCGACCTATGCGACGAACTGGATTCAACAGGGGATTTCTCGCAGTATTGCAGATCAGGCGCGTACAATTCGTATCCCTGTGCATATGATTGATAATATTCACAAGATTCAACGTGCTACACGTCAGTTTATGCACAAATATGGTCGCCAGCCAACCGCCGAAGAATTGTCCAAGATTATTTATCTGCCAGTGGACAAGATTCACAAGGCTATGAAGGTCAATTTGAAACCAATCTCGTTAGAGGCACCCGTTGGCACCGAAGACGACAGTTCGCGCATTGAGATTATTGCGGACGAAACAGCAAAAAATCCGTTTACATCTGCTGCGCAAAAGAACCTGCGTAAAATTGTCACGCAAATTCTGTCTGAACTGGATCCCAAGGAAGAAACCGTCCTGCGTCAGCGTTTTGGGATGTCGACAAACAAGACCAGCACCCTGGAAGAGGTTGGTGAATATATCGGCGTAACCCGTGAACGTATTCGTCAGATAGAGCAAAAGGCACTGAATAAATTAAAACATCCAACCCGTGCCCGTAAGCTGCGCAGTTTCTTGGAAGATTAAATAAAAAATGGTGCTGTCATGATAAATAAGTATAATTCTGCAACAAAGAAAATACAGGATATAATGACATTGTATCAACAAATGGACAGCTTGCCAAACCGCACTCAGTGGTATTTCGAGCCACGATATAAGGACGGAAATTCCTGTGCCTTCGTATTTGCGCATACGACGACAGATGTTTCAAAGCGTTACGATGATTTGAAAGTATTCGCAAATGTATTAGACGGCGCTGGAATAGAATATTCTTTCATAGCTCGCGATGGAAAGATAGCGGATGTTATTATAAAACCAGAACATATGGATCTTGCACGAAAAATGTTTGCCAGGTATCAAACAGGCGGGCACAACACAGTAGGCAATGAGTCTCTGTTAGAACAAGAATGGTTGCGTCAACGTCAAAAATAAATCATCTGAAAATCTGCTTTAACAGCAGATTTTCTTTAATGCAAGGGGTGTTTAAATGAATAAGAACACGTTGTTATTTTGTAATGGGCTGTCGGGGTCTGGTAAAACATATTTTATCCAGAATACACTGCCGGCGGGTCTGTTTTATAATCTGCGATCTGCGACCACGCGCCCAATGCGTGATGGTGAATCCGAAGGTTGTCCGTATTTTTTTCGTGATGAAAATTATTTTGATACCGCGCGACTGGCCACACGTTTATGGGTAAATGAAAAAATCTGGACGCCTGGCGCCCCCAAATGGTTGTACGGCATCCCGGAATCTGAAATTATGGCGCATTTGGGTGAAAATCTGATTTATGACGTGATTGAACCGCGTTATTCCAGACAGTTGATTGACTGGTTCCAGAAAAACAATCTTGCGCGTCATTATAATTTTCGTGTGGCGTACTTTTTGTCGCCGGAACAGAATTTGGAAACCGCGCGCGCACGGGCGAACATGCCAAATGATGCGACGGTGCGTCGTACAAATACGTGCGATCCGATTGATTTTCTAAATGCGGGTCTGGATATTGATTATATATTGCAGCCACGTGCAAACATATACAATCCGCGCTTGATACAGCATATAAAGAACTTGCAGAAACATACAACACGATAGACAGATTTATTATGTATCAAAATAACCGCCGATTGGCGGTTGTTTTATACGTAACTTTTTAATGCGATATAAATACGTCCTAAATCAGTTTTAATTAATGCACCGGATACTTTATTCGGATCGTCTGTTTGGTTGGCCATTGATAAAACTTTGTCAAAACTGCGTACGAATTGAGTTGCCTGTCTGCGGAATTCAGTATCAGATTTTATCATATTTTTGATACGTTTTTTATCTGCAGCCCCCAGCATTTTTGCCAGCCATTTTGAAAATATAGCAATATCTCCTGCGTGATATTTAGTCCATACAA
>JAZROU010000031.1:0-2074 GCA_045648865.1 Candidatus Enterousia sp. | reverse complement strand
GATATCGCATTTAAACTTTGATCGAAATTGTTGTCGTTAAAGCTGGTGTTTAATTTTTTTGCGATTTCATCCAGCATCTTTTTCGATTCGGATTTGTCCGCATCTGAGTATGCAAGTTCGCCCGCAGTTGGGGTGTACAGCGCAGCTGCATCTTCGCGGTCCATGTTCACAGTCAGCAGGCGTTGGCTGAAAGCCTGCAGTTTTTCTTCGACGTTGGCTAAATTTTTTTTCACGCCGTCAAATTCGTGTATGCGTGACGAGCAGGCGCAACGTTTTAGTTGGCTGTCTTTGTTCGCGCAAAATTCGTCCATGCAATCATAGAATACAGTGCGACATTTGGAAAAGTCGCGCCCCAATATTTCGTTGCCTGTGGTGGTGGTCGCCGTGCGCCCACGGGATAATGATGCAGATGGGGTGCGTGATTTTGCCGTGTCCCGTGATGTTGCAACACGCGACAGCGATGCCGGGGTGCGTGTCTGTGTCGTGCGTGATGGGGTTTTTATTGCGCGGGGTTGAACCGTGTACGCGGTTCGGGCAGATATGTTTTTTGTGTTTGTGTCGTTCGCAGTTCGTGTGACGTTACGGGCCGGTGCAGATGTGGCGCCGGTTGTGCGTTCGTGTGGCGTGGGCGTCTGTTTCGTGGTGCCGGTGGCGCGTGATGGTGCGACAGATGCGGCGCCCTTGGCAGATGATGTTGTTTTTTGACGGGTGGATGATGGGACAGTGGATATGTCACGACGTGTTGTGGCGCGTGCAATGTCAGACATGTCATCAGCCACCGCCTGAAATGCAAGCGGTGCAAGCAATACAGCCAAAAGCAGTTTAATTCTCTTCATCCTGTTTAATGGATGTTAGCAAATTTATGAAAACACGGGCAAGTAGAAAAATAAAATATGTTGGTGCGACCAGGGGGAATCGAACCCCCAAGGGTTGCCCCACAGCATCCTTAGTGCTGCGCGTCTACCAGTTCCGCCATGATCGCGTATCGATATTTTTGCAATATCAAATTTGTTTTTCAACCTTTTTTATGATATAATAGCATTCAGTAGTGAAAATGGAAAGGGATTGCTATGAAAGTTTTGCCACGTTTTTTGTTTAATTGTTCGGCGATGTTGTTGGTAAGCGCGGCGGCAAATGCAGCTGGGACCTATTATACGGGTAATTATCAATCGCCACAGACCAGGTACAGCCAGCAATCGTATACACAGCGTGCACGGACAGCGACTTATTCGCAACAGGGGGTGTCGGCGTATAATCGAAATCAGTATGCAAATGCAGGGTATAATAATGTGCGTTCGGGGGTGCAGGGGCAACAATCACAGCAAAAACGTGCGGCAACACAATCCGGTACGCGTGGATTCACTTTGGATGCGGGGTTGTCAAAGCAGGTGGCAATGTGGGAATTTGAAATGAATACCGCAGGGTCTGAATTGCACTATGATAATATTGACTGGTTGGTGTTTGATGCGGCTGGGAAATATGTGTTTGATATTGGTAATACGGCGGTTCAGATTGGGGCAGGGCTGCAATATGGTATGCAAACCGGCGAATCCAGTATGATTGACGATGATATTAGCCATGGTGGGTATCAATATGGTCTGTATGATGGTGTTGATTCGTCGGGGAATCCGTTTGTTGGTGAAAAAATTGGGCATGCTTTGTCTGCGGGCACCAGCAAGGATGGCAGTATGTTTGGCTTTAATGTTGGTGTTGGTTTGACCGATTTTTGGAAGTGGGGTAATATGAAAATTACGCCGTCTGTTGGTTGGCGATATCTGAAGTATGAATTGGAAACGTCGAATAACAAGGGGGCAGTTGTTGTTAATTCGGATTATGATGCGTCGTGTGTGACGTTGGCGGATGGTTCGACGCAATGCTGGCCGTTGATTGCGGTGTTCGATGGGATTGAAAATTATGCAAAGCCTGCGTATCCTGGGTATTCTTATTTTGATCAGGACGGAAACCAATTGGTAGATATAAATGGCGATGGGTACTTGGATGGCGATGCATATTATGCGTTGGTGCAGATGCCAAACGGATATAATTATATCGAGGCCGAAGGTACGTTCTATTT
>JAZROU010000030.1:0-1164 GCA_045648865.1 Candidatus Enterousia sp. | reverse complement strand
GATTTATACGCTTCGGATTTTTCGTCTGTTGTTTCAGGCAATTGGACCAAGATAAAACGACGATGACCGCCATCGGTGGCATTCTGTTGCATTACAGCATGCGCCGTCGTCCCAGACCCAGAAAAGAAATCCAGGATTATAGAATCTTTGTCAGATACAATTTTTAATAAATGTTGGACCAACTTGTAAGTCTTGGGATTATCAAATATTCTGGACATCCCCAGGTTTACCAATTCTGTTTTTCCGTTGCCGCTGTCTATGTTTATATAATTCTTATACGCCTTGCATGCCTGGTTGCCGTGGATTCTGTCTTTGCCATAAATGTACCAGCCGTCTTCTTCTGATGTGAAAATCAGTTCTGTTTTGTATTCTGAATTAAATTTATCCGCGCCCCATCGCCAAACACGCTGGTTATTATATTTCGTGTTATATTTCGGGATAATTCTGACATAATTTTCGCGATTTTCTGTTGCAGGTCCTATGACCGGTTTGCCATCAACATAGATCTTTTCATCTTTGGTATAGGCGTCGCCAGTCAACGGATTGTAATATATCGAATATGCCAGGTTTGGTCGATTTTCAATATGAAAATCCGCCGTGCCATTATGCAGTGGATACCCCTTGGTATAGCAAGAAATTTCATCGCGCGGCAAACCTGTTGTGTCAACGTCATAATATTCCAGATTTAATTCCAGAACATTAGAATTTTTTACATACATCAATATATTTTCATAGGTGTTTTTTACATGCTTGTCAAATTGGCGACCCTTGACATTATTATGCCACACAAATGATGTTACAAAATTATTTTCCCCAAATATTTCATCGCATATCTTTTTCAGGTTTGTGATTTCATTGTCATCAATGCTGATAAATATAACACCGTCTGGTGATAACAGCGTCCTGGCAATGCACAGACGCGGATACATCATACTGCACCAATTCGAATGAAAATGACCGCCGTCACGTTTGTTCGAATACAGACGATTGCCGGATTCATCACAACGTTCCTTTTTGGACAGATATTCCCCACAATCTTCGGCGTATTCATCACAATACACAAAATCATTACCGGTGTTATATGGCGGGTCGATGTATATCATCTTAATACGACCAGAATACGATTTTTGCAATAATTTCAGCGCATCCAGATTATCACCTTCG
>JAZROU010000029.1:0-2822 GCA_045648865.1 Candidatus Enterousia sp. | reverse complement strand
TAAACAAAAGCTGACTATTTAATAATCAGTTCGTCTTTACATATATAATTATTCGCAAGACAAGTTTTTTAACGAGGTTTAATATGTAAACCTACTACCTGTCTAGGATATGCACATTTGACTTAGTCAAAGTTTGGATATTCCAAATTCAACTGTCTGCACATCCCTTCTTGAATTTTTGATGAGCTGCTTTTATTCACAATGTTTGCGTGTTTCACAGATGCCCGTTTCATACCGTTCGTTCCGTAAACCGCAGAATTTCAGGGGTTGAGTTTCTTTTTGTTTTGTTGTCTCAACTTGAAAGCCCGCTTAGTATGCGCTCAAACTTCTGAAAAGTCAAGCGGAATTTCAAAAATAATTTTAAAAAAATTTAAAAACTAGGAAAAAAACCCAGAATTCCGCCAAAAATTTTTTTCATTTTTTTATTTTTTTGTTTTATTAACCCCCAATACATGATTCGGTTTTGCACTTTTTTTGATTCGGATTTTATCCCGAATCGTGGCAAACAATGTCAAAATCGGTACGAAAAGCCCAATTTTATCATAGGAAAAACCCGCCAATCAGATAATTTATCGTTTGCATCGCGCGTTGCGCGCGCAATATCTGCGTCCAGCTGGGGGATTGTCACCGGCAACCAGGTCGCGGTCAGCTTATTATATACATATAATTGTTCCTGGGGGACGTACAGCGACAGTTTCGCAGGCCGATTCGCCAAAACAACGCCAAAATCCATAAACAAACCGAATCGGCAGCCGATATTAAAATCAAAACCAGTTCCAAAATACGGACCGCGATAATTCCAATCTATGTTTGCGGCGCCATTAAAGCTGTTCCCATTATAATAGTAATGATCACCCGCCAGATAAAAATAAAAACGCTGGGACGGGGCGCGTTCTATTTCGCCAAAGATAGCCGAATCTAATTTGGCAGCACCCCAGGTATAACCAGCAGATACACGCCACATGCGCGCAAACGGATAATAATCCATAACAAGTGCGCCGTGCCATGCATCAAGGGAACCGTTATCAACTTTAACACCATCCCCCACATCACGGCCGTCGCGCATATATGAATCGATAGCCGAATCGATTGCAGATTTTAATGGATCCGTTACAGCAAAATCGATTCGCACCCCCAGACGACGCAAATAATACGATTCATAATCTGGATTATGATACCCCAACACAATGTTTAGACCAGACGTAACAGAAGCCCCAACCCCCAACTGGATGCCATTTGAAATATCAGTCTTGGCAAACGATGTTGATATAACAAAAAACACCAAAAGCGCATATATGTATTTCACAAAAAAAACATAACCCAAAACATGCAAGAATAACAACGGGCATGTATTCCGCAAAAAAATTAAACACAAAATACAATGCTAGCAAACCAAAAACCTGTTTTAAACACTGCAAATTTATGGTATAATATTAGGCATGAAAACCAGAATATTTGTTTTTTCGTCTCTGCTGTGTTTGCTGGGGACGTATGGCGCAGGCGCATCGGATTGCACCGGCGCAGGCTGTGATATTGAACCAATGGTGTTTGAAGAATTTGAATGGACCCAAAGCGAGGATGCGCCCACGGCAATCATTATCGCAAAGCCAACACAGACAATCCAAACACCAACATGGATGGATTCCGATTCGGATGTTGCTGCAATGCCGGTTGCGCAAAATATTTTATTGCCAGAAAAAACGGTTGAGGCAAAGCTGTTGACAATTAAACCTGTGCCAGAAGACACAAGGCCCGCGCTGTGGGATGGAACGCATGGCGAATACAACAGCCACGTCGCACCCAAGACAGTCGATTGGCGAAACGGCGTTCCGATTTGGGACGAATCAATCAACAGCTATAAATACAAAGATTTTTCCGACTGGTTCTTGGAACCAACGCCCGAGATTTATTTGCGCGACACAGACCCAATCGAACTGTATCAGCAAAATATGGCTGATGCAGCCACGACCCGCGAACGTGTTGAAGAATTACTGGCGCCGAAAAAGCCATCTGATACACTGTGGTTCACAAATATGTCAAATCCGCGTCCCGAATATACGGCACAAGATATGACCGCAGTTATTGCAGAAACATTTGGCGAATGCGCAATCGACGACGGTTGCCCATTTGAAACAGAGACAGAATGCGAAATATGGCGTAGAAAACCAATTGTACGCGAAACAGTGTCACCACGCAGTACAAAGCTGCGCGATGCATCGGTTTCAGAATTTGTTCATGCCGCAGATTGCAATAAACACATAACCGCAAATGATCCAGCGGCGGCACCGTTGCTGGACCGATACAAGATGCTGATGCGCAGCGCCCAGGCGTGCTGTACAGATGGTATGGCATACGCACTAAAACAGGCCGGGGCCAGCGATGGGTTGGTGTACAAATTTTTAGCAGATGATGCTAACTTCTATGGATTCGGGGCGCGCTGTTTGATGATGACAGATCATGACCTGGATACAAAATATCCCAACACCGCCACAGCCGTCGTTGCGGCAGACGTACGCAATGGATGCCTGTGCCGCGGTCGCCAATGGTTCAGTGCGATGCTGGCGCCATTCCAGCAGGTGTACAGCGCATTACCAGAATTCAAAGATGCGCAATTTAACTATACATATAAAGATGGGCTGCAACGCGAAATAACAGTATCTGTTAACAACGACGTTCAAAATGTGTTAAAGCAGCTGGAACAATGCCCATAAAAAAAATTATGCCCCTGGGTATAAACACACAACCGTCAGACACTGACGGTTTTTCTTTTCCCGCGTTTTTTGTGGAAATCCAATAATAGACTGGTATAGTAAAAAAATAAG
>JAZROU010000028.1:0-1215 GCA_045648865.1 Candidatus Enterousia sp. | reverse complement strand
TTAGGCAGCCATTGCAAGGCGAACATTGTCGTTCGCAGCGATTCTATCGCCATTCAGTTTTTAGTCGGCTTTTTACGACGCCATGTCGGATTCACCCAATTTGTCTTTCATCATCTGTCGAATCTATGTCAGCCCCATAATCAAATGCGACCCGCAATCACATCAGATGGTGGAGCTGTGGGGTACCGCCCCCCAGTCCAAAATGACTATTTCACAACGGATTCAGAATCATCACTGTTTCCAGCGTACTTATTATAGTGTTTTAGACTGGAAATTGCAAGTTTTTAGATTATAATAGGTTCAAAGGTAGACAAAATGAAGTTTTTAGACCGTGCAAAAATTTATATCAAAGCAGGCGATGGCGGAAATGGTTCTGCCAGTTTTCGCCGTGAAAAATACATAGAATTCGGGGGACCAAACGGCGGAGATGGCGGACGCGGTGGCGACGTAGTGTTTGTCGCAGTCCCAAATGTAAATACGTTGATTGATTACCGCTATAAAACCAAGTTCGTGGCCCAACGTGGCGAAAACGGCATGGGCAAAATGCGCACAGGCGCATCGGGCGACACCCTGGTATTGCCGGTGCCGACTGGGACAGTAATTTTATCAGAAAACGAAGAAATCGAATATGCCGACCTGAACGAAGATGGTATGGAATATCGTGCAGCACGTGGCGGAAATGGCGGTTGGGGAAATCTGCATTTTAAAAGCCCAACAAATCGCGCACCAAAACAGGCAAATGACGGTCTGCCGGGTGAAGAACGTACCGTTGTATTACGACTAAAATTGATTGCAGATATCGGATTGGTCGGGTTTCCAAATGCAGGCAAATCTACTTTGCTGTCTGCGGTAACTGCCGCACGCCCAAAAATTGCAAACTATCCATTTACAACACTAAATCCGCAGCTGGGCGTTATGTACGCACATGATCGCGAATTTGTATTGGTCGATTTGCCTGGACTGATTGAAGGAGCGCACACAGGCGTAGGATTGGGGGACCAGTTTTTAGGACATGCGGAACGAACGAAGATGATTTTGCACGTTATCGATGGAACTGAATCCGATTGGGTGGCACGATACAAAGCGATTAGACACGAAATGGATTCGTACGGAGGCGACTTAGTCACCAAACCTGAGATGGTTGTAATCAATAAAATCGATGCAATCGAAGCAGACGAGTTAGCCGAAAAAATGACCACATTCAAAAAGTCGTTT
>JAZROU010000027.1:0-6795 GCA_045648865.1 Candidatus Enterousia sp. | reverse complement strand
TTGTCTTTCCTAAGACGGCTTTGGCCCGCGGACTTGCGGATGGGGGGGTGGGTGCCTATTTAATATGGGAAATAAATCTGTTGCGTGATTTGGGGTATGCGTTGGATTTGTCGCGGTGTTCTGGGTGTGGGGCGGATAAGTGTTTGGGGTATTTGTCGCCACGAACCGGGCGGGCTGTATGTGAAAAATGTGCCGCGCCGTATGTGGACAGGCTGTATAAATTGCCACTGAATTTGAATATAACTTTGGATTTCCTGGGGGCGGTTTGCAATCAGCAGGGGGTCAAGGTTCCGACGATGCGTACTATGCTAAAAAACATATAGAATTGCTATATTTATTCCTTGCGATTTGGTAAAAATTTGCTATTGTAAAACCGTTCAACATAAGAAGGAGAAAAATCATGACTTGGACAATTTTGGTACTGGTTCTGGGTATCGCTTTGTACATGTTCGGTGGTATGTTGCTGAAACATGATGCAAAAAAACCATCAATGGGCGTTATCTGGGTTAAAAAAGCAATCAAAGTAATCGCAATTGTTATGATGGCAGGCAGTGTTTGCCGTCTGTATGTGCCATATTATCTGACATCGGTCAATCCTGCAATTATTCAGGAAATGGTCGAAGGTATGCAGGCACAGCAAAATGCAGAAAAAAATAAGGCAATTCGTAAGCTGGTTCGTGAATCTGCGTTCGAAATGTCAGAACATGCCCCAGTTTTGGGTAATCCAGAGGCGAAAAAGACAATCTATGTTTGGACTGCGGCATCATGTGGTTATTGCCGTCGTGTACATGGTGAATTGGATCGTGTGTTAAAGGCACGTGATGATGTTAAGGTTGTGTTAAAGAACTTCTCGATTCATGGCGTAATGAGCGAAGGTCCAGCACGCGCAATGATTGCCGCCAAAATGCAGGATGCAGCCAAGGCAGCAAAATTTGCAGATATTGTTATGACCAAAGAATATCGTCCATCCGAAAATATTCAGGATCAGAATAAATTGGCAGAAGCAATTGAAAAGAACCTGATGAAATTCGCAGAAGAAGCAGGATTGGATACAAAGCAGTTGAAAGAAGATATGGTCAGTGAAGTTGTCGAAATCGAATTGGCAAACGTACGCGATTTGGCAAATCGTTTCGAGATCACAGGAACACCATTCTTGATTATTGGCGAAGAAGCGTTCCCAGGCGCAATTCCAGCAGATCAAATCAACGCGGCGTTGGATAAATAATTCTTGATTGCGATAAAATAAAAATCCCCCAAACGGGGGATTTTTATTTGTTAAATCGATTGAATTTTTATAGTATATGGCATACAATTGTTGTGAAAAAAATTGTTGGGGGATTATACGTGAAAAAGATTTTATTTTCTGTTTTCTTGTTTTTTATGATGGTGGCGCCTGTGTTATCGGCATGCAATTGGGAGAGTTGTACTGCTGTTCAGGCAGATGGTAAGCGTTCTGCTTTTCCTGAGGGGCAGATGGAATCGGTGACGTGTTATCTACCGGAATATAAGTGTTATGGTAACTACTATGTTTATGGATGTAAAAGTTGTGGTGGGGAATATGAATCAACAGAGGTTACGGAATATAGTTCAGTGGCCGGGTGTGATGTAACGTATAGAACATGTGTGAAGAACAGTGCCGGTGGGGGTGGGGGTGAGGATGCGTGTACCGGGGCAAAACTTGAAGAATGCAAGAGCAAGTGTGCAGCTGAAAGTGTGGATTGGACGGCTATAGAGAATGTGATGGGTTATCAATATCGGACAGTGAAAAAATGTAATGAAAATACATGTGGTTGCATAACATCCCATACTTATCGTTGTGCAGATAATTACTATGGAACGGCTAAATGTTCTTTGAGCTGGAATGGTGGTTCGCCGTGCAGTGGGTGTACAGAATGTCCGGACGTAGGGGATATTTATACGGATGGGGAATTTAAAACTAAGGCCCAAGCGTCGTCCAAGGCGGGTTATAATACCGAAAAGCAAAGCTGTTATTTACCAAGTGGTAAGTATTATACGAAAATTGGCAATTTTACAGTTCCAGAGAACCAAACCTGTGATTACTAAATGGTGGGTGTGGGAATTATTTGCCCCAGGCAGCGTCAATTGTGTATTCTGCGACCAGTGGGACAGATAATTTTGTTACGTTTTCCATGGCAGATTTTATTTTTTGCGCAAATTCGTTGGCAAATTCTGATTTGCATTCGAATACCATTTCATCGTGAACCTGCATAATCATGCGAATTTTGTCGGAATTTGGTTGTATTATGTTTGTGTTGGTTTCAACCATTGCGCGACGCATCAGGTCGGCTTCGAATCCCTGGATTGGGGCGTTAATCGCGGCACGCAATGCATATGCGCGCATGCGTGGATTTTTTATTTCTGGTAATTCAATACGACGCCCCCATGGGGTATAAACGTATGCATGGGCCAGTGCAAATTCTTTGGTATGTTCAATGTATTGATGAATTTCAGGCAACCCCGCCATGTATGTGTCGATAATATTTTTTGCCACCGCCCGTGTTACCCCCAGTTGGGATGACAGGCCAAATGATGATATGCCATATATGATTGAAAAGTTTACGGTTTTTGCCGCACGACGTAAATCGCGCGGTACAGGTTGGTCCGTTGGTATATTAAATATTTTGCGCGCAGTTTGTTCGTGAATGTCCGCGCTGTTGTTAAATGTGTCTTTGAACGTTTGTATGTTTGCCATATCCGCCAACAGGCGTAATTGTATCTGGGAATAATCAACAGATATTAATGTGTGGCCAGGGGCTGCAATAAAACATTTGCGGATTTCTTCGCCCAGTTTAGTCTTTGTTGGTATGTTTTGCAGGTTTGGATCACGACTGGACAGGCGGCCGGTGTTGGTGCTGGTTTGTAAATATGTGGTGTGTATGCGGCCGTCAGATGCAATTTGGCGCGGCAATGCGTCTGCGTATGTGCCTGCCAGCTTTGCAATAGAACGCCAATTTAAAATTTTTTCAATAATTTCGTGACTGTCAATCAGGTCGTTTAAGGAATCGGCGTCGGTTGATCGTTTCTTGTTCGCGGGCAGGTTTAGTTCATCAAATAAAACCGCGCCCAGTTGTTTAGGACTGGCGATGTTGAATTCGTGACCGGCCAATTGCCAAATTTCTGTCTGTAATTCTTGCAACTGTTCGTGGAAGACCGTCGACAGGTGTTGCAATTTGTTGCGATCGGCCAATACCCCTGTGCGTTCCATTTGCATTAATATTGGCAGTAACGGTAAATCACACGTTTCATATAATTTTTTTAATTTTTCATCGCTGTTTAATTCAGGGCGCATTAAATCATACAGTGCGCGACAGATACACGCGTCTTCGGCGGCGTACAGGCATGCGTTTTCAACCGACAGTGTGTCAAAGTGCATGTCGCAATCGCGGGTCTTGGGCGGGAAAAGAGATGAAAATTTGATGTTTTCATGCCCCAGATACATTAATGCCAATTCGTCCAGTCCGTGGCCGTGGCGTGTGCCATGCAGTGCATATGATAACAGCATAGTGTCATCAATTGGGAATACCTTTGTTGTGTCCCAGCCTTCGTTTGCCATAATGTGCAAGTCATATTTGATGTTATGGCCAATCTTTATAATGTTTGGATTGGTCAGCACAGGCCACAGTTTGTCGTATACGGTGTCAATTGACAACTGGTTCGGGGCAATGTTATCCCCCGCAAATAAGTCTGTGGTGCCGCCACGATGGCGAATCGGAATATATGCACCGTGTGTGTCATCAATCGCCAATGAAATGCCGACAATTTTATCGCTGATATGATTCAGACCCGTGGTTTCTGTGTCCAATGCCAATACTTGGTCGATTCGGTTCAGGTATTGTTCCAGTGCGTCTATGGTTGTTATTGTTTCGCATTTTATTTCGCGTCTTGTGTGCTGTTTATTGGGGGCAACGTGTTCCGGTATTTCGCATGCGTTGCCTGGAAAACTAAAAGCCGGGGTTGGTTCAGAATCAGTTGTGGCGGGAAATAATTTTTCGATTTTGGCGGCCAATGAATTGCTTTCGACATGGGTGCGGATAAATTCCAAGGCGCCGAGTGTGTTAAACCGGAATGGCGATATGGTCAGCCCCGATAAATCGACGTCTGTTTTCAGTGTCACAAGCTGTTTTGATATATATGCCATTTCCCGATTGTCCCGCAATAGGGTACGTGTGCGTTCGTTCTTGACCGCGTCCAGATTGGCGTACAGATTGTCCAGTGTGCCAAATTGGTTTATCAGTTCGGCCGCCTTTTTTGGGCCGATGCCAGGTACGCCGGGTACGTTGTCAGATGAATCGCCCATTAATGATTGGACGTCAATTACCTGGGGTGGGGTGACGCCAAATTTTTCCAGAACCTGGGGTTCGCGAATTTCGCGATTTTTCATGCCGTCGTATAAATATACACAATTTGATACCAGTTGCATCAGGTCTTTGTCACTGGTGATTATTCGTGTGGCATCGGTTTTGTTGCAATTTGTTCGGGCCAGTGTGGCGATAACATCGTCTGCTTCGACCCCGGGAACACACAGCACAGGAACGCCCATTGCCGCCAGACCAGATTGAATCATTTTACCCTGGGTGATTAGGTCGGCCGGCGTTTCAGAACGATTCATTTTATATTCTGGATAGATGTCCTGGCGAAATGTGATACGCGATGCGTCAAATATGCAGACAAACGAATCGTCATGATTTGCAGATGCCAATATGGGCAAAATCATGTTGAAGAATCCATATACTGCCCCGGTCGGTGTGCCGTCGGCACGTGTCAGACGGCTGTGCACACCATAGTATGCGCGAAATAAAAGTGAATTTCCATCAATCAGTGTCAGCATATGGATGTCCAAGTTCGTTCCAAGTTAAAATACATAACGCAGTTTTGCGCGACCTTCGTATTGTAATAAATCCTGGTCTGGCATAATTTCGGGTACGTATAGGATGCGCCCTTCGACGTCGATGTCAAATGGTATCACAGGCAATTTTAGCGTTATGCCCAACATACCTTGGTACGCCATGGTGTCATCAATGTCTGATTTGATGGCGTTGGTCGGTTCATATTTGCTGTCAAATGTGGTGCCAATGCCGGCGCCAATATATGGTTTTACAACAGGGACAGGTAATTTAAAGTACGCGTTAACCAGGCCCAGGTTCGCAGTCAAAGCGTCTGCGTCCAGATAGTTGTATTCCAGTTCAAGGCGAAACATAGGAATGTCCATCCCTAAAACCGCGCCGTATGATTGTGATGATTTAGAAATGTCTTGGTCGTTTGTGTATAATGTATAACCGCCAATGCCATATGTGCCACCCGCATAAATATCGAATAACATGTTTGCGTTTGCAGCCCCCGCAGATAACATAATGATGGCGGCTGTTAAAATTGCGAATGATTTTGTGTTCATGTTTTCTCCTTTCTGTGATAGTATAATAAAAAAAAGAGTGATAAATATGCAAGAAAATAAACCTTTCTTAGTCGTTGGTTTGGGAAATCCGGGGGCGCAATATGCAAATACACGTCATAATGTTGGATTTATGGCGGTGGATGCAATGGCCGGCCCAGGAACAACATGGAAGGGCGAGAAAGACGCAATGACCGCGCGCGCGGAAATCGATGGCCGGCGTGTTATATTTGCAAAGCCACAAACATTTATGAACAACAGTGGTGTTGCCGTTGGGGCGTTGATGGCGTTTTATAAGATACCATTGGAAAATTTGATTGTAATCCATGATGATATGGATATTACGGTTGGTGATTGCCGCGAGAAAATTGGTGGTGGCAGTGCCGGACACAATGGCGTTCGTTCGATTGATGGACATGTTGGACGTGAATATAGGCGTATTCGCATTGGTATCGGACACCCGCGTGATTTTAATTTGCCCATGGATCCAGCAGACTGGGTGCTGGGGAAATTTGGTGCGGCGCAATTGGAGCAGATTAGTGCTGTGATTGAAAAAATAAGGTTGTGGTAAATAAAATCCCCGTTTGGGGATTTTTTTATACTATTGCTTTGCATGTATTTTGGTGTTAGGGGGCAGGTAAATGCAACCGTCTTGGTCGCATATTTGTGTGTCACCCGACATATAACAGTCTGTTATGTCATCTGCGCCGGCGTCGGATGTTGCGCCCGCGGGACATTTTGTTTCCGCTGCGTCATCTGGACAATAATATCCGGCCGGACATTCGGACCATTGGGCTAGCAGGGTAATGTTGGTTGTGTAGGTGTATTGATAAGTGGAGTTTGGTTCAAATTCTTGGTTGTTGTATGTCCAATTTTTAAAAATATAGCCGGGGTATTTAAATGTGTCGCTGGATTTTGTGGTAAAATTGCCATTGTATTGCACTTCTACAAATTCGAATTCTGGGTACCACCCATTTTTACTGTATGTGATTGTATATGTATTTGCCTGGCAATCGACGGAATTGTTTTCGATATGTTTTTGTAATTGGCCGGCAGTGTGATATCCCGGGTTGCATGTGCATCCGGTTTTGCCGTCATTGCTGGTGGAGTGTGAACCGCAAGGAGTACAAAGGGTTTGGTTTGGTTGTGTTGTATAGTGGTTATTGGGACATTCTGTACAGCCTTTGGTCTGGTCTTTGTAACATCCGGCCGCGCAGTCGCCTGTTGCGGTGCAGGTGGGCGCCGCCAATGAAATATTGGCCAAAAATAAAGATATTATTGTAAGTGTGATACGCTTTTTCATCCTGATTTAATGCTAGAAAAAAGATACAAATAAAGCAACAGAAAAATCTGGGGGCGGTTATGGCGTGTTATTGGTTGTATAT
>JAZROU010000026.1:0-13462 GCA_045648865.1 Candidatus Enterousia sp. | reverse complement strand
TGTGCATGCCGTTTGGCGAAAATGATAAACTAAGCTAAAAGGAAACATAAATGATTGAAAAAAATTGGATGACTTTGATTAAGCCTAAGAAGCTGACTATCAAAACAGATGAACATAATCCAAATATTGCAACTTTGATTGCAGAACCATTGGAAAAAGGGTTTGGTTTGACACTGGGGACGGCGTTGCGTCGTGTGTTGTTGTCATCGTTGCAGGGATGTGCGCCAATCTATATCAAAATTGATGGTGTTCAGCATGAATTTTCAAGTATTTCAGGTGTTCGTGAAGATGTGACAGATATTATCTTGAACCTGAAAGGTGTTTATTTCAAAGCATTGACAGAGGGACAGCACAAAGCGTATCTGAAAGTTAAAGGGCCAGCCGTTGTAACAGCAGGTATGATTGAAACAACAGGTGGCGTCGAAGTTATGAATAAAGACGCGGAAATTTGCACACTGGATAAGGGCGCAAATTTGGATATGGAAATTACATTGGGTATGGGGCGTGGTTATGTGCCTGCATCCCAGCATGCGGATGGGTTGCCATTGGGTGTGATTCCGGTGGATTCTATCTTCTCGCCGATTTTGAATGTCGCCAGCGACGTTTTGCCAACACGTGTTGGACAGTCGACAGACTTTGATAAATTGGAATTGACAGTTAAAACAAATGGCGCGGTTTCACCAGAAGATGCAATTGCGTTTGCAGCACGTATCTTGACAGATCAATTGGTTGTCTTTATTAACTTTGAAGATCCTGCACAATTGAATGCACCTGTTGAGGATGAAAAATCAAAAGATGCATTGCCATTCGATCCAAAATTGTTAAAGCATGTTGATGAACTGGAATTGTCTGTTCGTGCAAATAACTGTTTGAAGAACGACAAAATCAACTGGTTGGGTGAATTGGTACAAAAGACCGAAGCGGATATGTTGAAAACACCAAACTTTGGTCGCAAGTCTTTGAACGAAATCAAGGTTCAATTAGAAGCAATGGGCCTGGGGCTGGGGATGGAAGTACCAGGTTGGCCACCAGAAAATATTGCGGAATTGGCGAAAAAGTACGAAGACCCTTACAAATAATAAATTAAATTCTGTGGACGCCTGTTGGCGTTCACAGATTCCTCGTGTATGTCCAATACACGTCGGAACTGTGAAACACCAACAATCGCCTCGCATAATTTAATTTCTGCCCCGGCAAGGGGGCTAGGTAATAATTTCTTGCATTTTGCAGGATTTTATATAAAATATAACGAACTTAAATCCACAGTGCTGGCATTTAGTGTCAGGTTGTGGCGTCTCAATATGAATCCCGTCAAACGGTGATGGGCAGAAACAATAAGGAGTAATCAGATGAGACATATGAAAGCAGGTCGTACATTCAATCGCGACACAAATGCACGCAAGGCCCTGTTTATTGGTCTGGCGAAAAACTTGATTGAAAAAGAACAGATTAAAACTACTTTGCCAAAGGCAAAAGATTTGCGCAGTGTTGTTGAAAAACTGATTACACGTGCCAAAGTTGATTCTGTTGCAAATCGTCGTTTGACAGCATCTGAATTGGGCAACGCATCGGCGGCAACTGTCAAGAAGTTGTTCGAAGTGTTGGGGCCACGTTATGCAAATCGTAACGGTGGATATACACGCGTTCTGAAGGCGGGTTTCCGTTATGGGGATGCAGCACCAATGGCGATTATTGAATTGGTTGATCGTGATGTAAATGCGAAAAAAGCAGTTGTTGCACCTGTCGCAGAAGAAGTTGCGGAAACAGTAACAGAAGAAGCGACTGTGAAAAAATCAGCCAAGAAAACTGTTAAGAAAGATGCAGAATAATTTTGGTTATAAAATCCCCCAAATTGGGGGATTTGTTTTTTTTGTGATACGTGTTGTGATAAAAAAATCCCCCGATTGGGGGATTTTTTATTTCTTTTCTGAAAAATCAGCGTCGACGGTGCCGTCATCGTTTTTCTTGGGCTCTGCGTTTGCAGATGCGGCCTGTTCGGCCTGGGCGGCTTTATAAACCGCTTCGCCCAGTTTCATGGCGCGTTCAGTCAATGCGTCTGTTTTTTCCTTTAAAGATGTGGCGGTTGCGTCAGCCTTGGCCAGTTCGTCTGCCAATTCTTTTTTAGCATCTTCGATGGCTTGTTTTTCATCTGCGCTGATTTTGTCGCCGTGTTCTTTTAATGATTTTTCAATGCTGAAAATCGCGGTTTCGGCTGTGTTTTTAGCTTCGGCCAGTTCGCGTTTCAGTTTGTCTGCTTCGGCATTGGCGGCGGCTTCGTCAACCATGCGTTTGATTTCGTCTTCGGACAGACCGCCGTCAGATTTAATCGAAATCGCCTGTTCTTTGCCGGTACCTTTGTCTTTTGCAGATACGTGTACAATGCCGTTTGCGTCGATGTCAAAAGATACTTCGATTTGTGGCATGCCACGTGGGGCAGGGGCGATACCTTCCAGGTTAAATTGACCCAGTAATTTGTTATCAGCCGCCATGTCGCGTTCGCCCTGGAATACGCGGATGGTTACAGCAGACTGGTTGTCTTCGGCGGTGCTGAATACCTGGGATTTTTTGGTTGGGATTGTCGTGTTTCGGTCGATTAAGCGTGTGAATACACCGCCCAACGTTTCAATCCCCAGTGACAATGGTGTGACGTCCAGCAATAATACGTCTTTGACATCGCCTTTTAGAACGCCACCCTGGATTGCGGCACCCATACCGACAACTTCGTCTGGGTTTACACCCTTGTGTGGTTCGCGCCCAAAGAATTCTTTGACTGTTTCGGCAACCTTGGGCATACGGGTTTGACCACCGACCAAGATAACTTCGTTAATCTGTGATTTTTCCAGACCTGCATCCTTTAACGCCTTTTTGCATGGTTCGATTGTGCGTTCAATCAGGTCTGCAACCAACGATTCCAGTTTTGCGCGTGTCAGGGTTGTGTTAAAGTGCTTTGGGCCTGTTGCGTCCGCCGTCAGATATGGCAAATTGATGTCGGTCGATGTTTTGGACGACAGTTCGATTTTTGCCTTTTCGGCGGCTTCCTTTAAACGTTGCAGGGCCAATTTATCACCCGACAGGTCAATGCCAGTCTGGGATTTAAATTCGGCAATCAAGTGTTCCAAAATGCGGGTGTCAAAGTCCGATCCACCCAATGCTGTGTCACCATTGGTTGATTTTACTTCGAATACGCCATCGACAATTTCCAAAATAGATACGTCGAACGTACCACCGCCCAAGTCATAGACCGCGATGATGCCGTCTTTGCCTTTGTCCAGGCCGTATGCCAACGCGGCGGCGGTTGGTTCGTTAACAATGCGTAATACATTCAAGCCTGCGATACGACCGGCGTCTTTGGTTGCCTGGCGCTGGGAATCGTTAAAGTATGCAGGCACCGTAATAACGGCATCTGTGACAGGTTCACCCAGATAGGATTCTGCGTCTTTTTTCAATTTTGCCAAAATCATTGCAGAAATTTGGGATGGTGCGTATTTTTTACCGTCCATTTCAACCCATGCGTCACCATTGTCGCCCGCGACAATTTTGTATGGTACGCGTGCTGCGATTTCGCGGACCGCCGGACTGTCAAAACGCAGACCCATCAGGCGTTTGATTTCATAGATTGTGTTTTCTGGGTTGGTGACCGCCTGATTCTTGGCGGTGATACCGACCAGTTGTTCACCGTTTGATGTCAATGCAACAACAGATGGGGTTGTGCGTTGTCCTTCGGAATTTTCGATGATTTTTGGGTCAGAACCGTCCATGAATGCCATGGCAGAATTTGTTGTGCCCAAGTCAATACCAATTACTTTTCCCATATTATACTCCTGTTAAAAAAATTGCTTACCCACCATATAGTTATGCAAAATTTGTTTTCAAGTGGCAATAGACATATTTTCTTTTGGAATAAATATCCCCCAAGGATGGGGGATGGGCCCCCAATGGCGGGGACGGGTATGTTTTTTTGTTAAATAAACACCGCCCGGATGGGCGGTGGTGTTATTATTGGGATTTTGTACATTCGGCGCTAATTTCAACACGGCGACATGGGGCGTAGCGTGCGTTGTCGGATAAGGTGAAGTTGTTTGGTTTGCCCCTGCATTCACTGTATTCACGGTTATTATAATTAATAGGTTGTCCATTAAGTTTCCCGTCGGTGTCGGTGGATGATTTGCCCGCGCCACATGTACAATCGATTTCGCCGTGTCCCTTGGCGATGACTTCTAAATTTTCAGTATTGTCTAAATCTTTGATATACTGCTTTACGGCCTCGGCACGATCTTGTGACAATGTTTTATTATTTGTTTCGTTGCCCACGGGATCGGTATAGCCATTTACTGTGATGGTGCAGTGTGTGTATCCTGCAGTGGACAAGCCATCTATAAATGTTTTCAGGGCGGTTTTTGCTTCCCTCCTTAGAACAGGAGAATTGATTTTAAACAGTGACCCGGCAGATAATACGGCTGTCTGTGATTGGGGTGTGGGTGATGTTTGGACGAGGGCGAGATCGGCTTGCGTGGGGAGATTGGGGGTGTTTAATGTTGGATTAGTGGTTAGCCTTTCGGTACATTCATTGGTAGTATCGTTCCGATATGGTTTATCGGTTGGACATTTGCATTTGCCATTTTGTACCGTCTGTCCGCCGGTACATTCTTCGCATTTAAGTGTTTTTGGGTTATATATTTTTGTTGGGTCGGTACATGTGCAATCGGGGTGTGCTGTGCCCGTTGTGCCGGCAGGGCATGGGGCGGTTTGGGGCGGAATTGCGGCCACATCTGATTGCAGATCATCCAGTAATTGTTTCTTTTTATCGTATTTATTCAGGATTTCATTTAGTTTGTTTTGCTTGTCCTTGCCGGAATTGATGGCCAGGTTGCCAACCAGTGACCCCGCCGCGCCAATGCCGGCGGTTATCATGCCGGTTTTCTTTTTGTTGGCGGTTTCGGCCTTTTGTTGTGCCCATGCGGCGGCGTCTGCGCCGTTCGGATCCATTAATGCGCGCGCCAGTGATGTGTATGCGCCGGATGTTTTGCCAATTGCCACATCGTCATATAATCCGGATGTTGCCGCGTCCAGAATCGATTCAGATTCAATGCCCGGTCGCATGTCCAGGGCGGTTTTGCGAACCTTTAAATCATTGGCCAGGTTTACATATTCAGAATATAAATCAATTAATTCATTGCCACCGGGTAATTCAACGTTGGTTTTGCCACCAGGGATATTTTGCCCCCCGCCATAGTCACAATGAAATGTTGCCAGATATGCCCGCATTGCGGTTTCGGCGTCTTCATCGGCGGATTGTTCCGCCATGGCGGATGCCATTTGCATGCCACCAATACCGGTTGCGCCAATGCCCGCCGCACCCAATAATTTGTTGGCTGTGGATTGTTCTTTGTCCCGCATAGCCTGGGCATTGTCGCGCAGTTCATCAGCCTTTGCCTGGGAATCGGATTCGGACAATTGGCCGGCGACGCATTTTGTACCGTTATCATTTGGTTTGTATCCATGTGCGCAATTTTTTAGTTTGCATTCAAGTATACCATTGTTGTTTTTTTCCCATTCGCCGGTGCCGTTATCGAATTCACATTCCTGTTCGACGCATTTTTTATCGTTCCCTTCGCCGGTTAGTTGCCAGCGATTTTCGATGCAGGCAGATGGGATACATTCGTTGTTCATCAGGGTTCCGGATTTTATGCCATTTTCCTCGTCCTTGCAGTCACTGGTGTCTGTAGCAACGGCGGGCGTGGCAACCGTGGTTAAAATTGATAAGATAAGTAATATTTTTTTCATTTTTGACAGTTGTTTTTTTTATGTGTTTTGTTTAATGGCGCATTATCTAATATTTTATGGATTAATTATTAGGGTTGGGGTCGCCTTGAACTGGGTTATTGTTTGGGGTGTCAGCTGGGGCGCCTCCTTGGGGTTGGTTCCCGTTGGTCCCCTTGTCTTCGTTGTCGGTTTTATCGTCTGTCTTATCGTCAGCGTTGTCGCCGTATAATTCTTCGTGTTCGGATTCGGCGTCTTTGGCGGCCTTTTCCGCCTTGTGACGATCGATTGCGCGATCGATTGCACCCGATGTTATTGCGCCTGTTGCCATACCAATGCCCGAACCCATTAATGCAGATGTCGCAGATTTCTGTTCGCGGGTCAGACGCATTGCGTTTTCTTTGAATGTCGTAATGTCAACGCCAAACCAGTTTTGATCACAGCTGAACGTGGAACCGGCATATGCCTTTTTCGATGCGTATAGTGTGTTTTTTTCGCCGGCATAGAAATTAACCGTGTAAACGCAGTCCAGTGTGCGTTCGTCAAACATCGCGCCCAGACGTTTACATGTGTCGCGCATCAGGTCGCGTAATTCGTATAAACGCTGTTCGTCGGCGGCAACCTGTTTTTCGGCGTCCAGACGCAGGGTGCCAAATACGTTCATTGTGCGTGCAGGCAGACCACTGTCCTGTTGAGTGCAACTTTTTGCGATTTTTTCACACTTGGATATCGCGGTGTCGCCCGCGCGTTTGCCCAAGCATTTGGTAAAACGCTGGCCGCATTCGGTCACAATGCAATTGTTATATCGATTGCCACAATCAATGATGGCGTTATATGATGATATGCGCGCGTTCATGTCGCGGTCGGCCTTAATCTGGGGGGCGAAAAGTGCGTATTCCGTCCCAGAACATGGCAGGTCGCGACGACATGCGTCCATCTTGGTCCCCCACATGGTGTCAGTGTCGCCGGCACATTTAGAATAATCGTTTCCACATTTTTGTTTCATGCATTCGCGCAGGTTTGTGTCGCACGCATTCTGGCCCGTTGCACGCGCCAACGCCATTTGGGCGGTGGCCGCAGATGTCGCGTCCGCCGCGTCCAGGGCCGCGCGCTGGGCCCGGATTTGTTCGGCCAGGGCATTGTTGGATGCGTCGCCGTGCGTGCCAGATGACGAAATTTCGGCCATGAATTCCCCAAACTGGGACGATTTGTCGGTGACGATAATTTCATCGACGTCTGATTCGGTGGATGTGTCTGTGGCCGTGTCGATGGGGGTCGGGTTCGCCGGCGCATCCGATTCCACAGGTGTTTCTGTCGCCGGCGCAGATGTGTCGGATATGTCGGCCGTTATCGTGGGCATGCGCGATGTTGTTGATGGACGCCTGTTGCGGGATACAACCGCACCATCGGCAACGCCAATGCAAAATGCAAAAAGCATTGAGTAAAAAGCAATTGCGTGATTAAGATTTGTGTTTCTTGTTTTCATTTATTTTATCTTTTACCCTAGTCGATTGTCGCACAGGCGATTTCATAAAATTTGCATAGTTCGGTTGCCATTGATTTTTCAGAATCGTATCCGGTGGCACAACCGTTGGTCATGTTGTTGGCACAAACGCGCGCAATGCATGCATCGCGCCCGGAATTGTTCGCACAGTCGGATTTGATGGACGATATCTTGGATTCGCGTGCAGATTGGTGTGACGCGACAATCTGGTCCAGTATTGATGCCGCATTCGAAACAGCGGTGTCGCGTTGGGATATCAATTCTGTGCGAATGACCGCCAGGTGTTCGTCGCAGCCAACGCTGTCCACACTGCAGGTGGCAAAGTATTTGTCAAAGTCGGTGTTTTCAGCGCAACTGTGAAAATCAGCGCCGCAACGTGTGTCCGCAATAACACATGCCGTGATGTCCGATGTGCATGCGGTTTTCGATTTCTTTTTGGATGTGGTCTGTAATGTCTGGGATAACTGGGCTGATACGCCTGCGGCACGGCATGATTGCTGAATCAATTCATCGTATATGTCGGTGACATCATCAGGGGTACAACCCGAAACCTTGGCCAGGCACTGTTTCGTCGCCCACGCATAGCGTTGGCCAGGTGTGGTGGGCGCAGACTTTAATTCCCGATCAGAAATGTTGTACTTTGCGGATGTGCCCGCAGATACAGATCGCATAACCTGTTTTGGGGGCGTGCCCGCATCAGGTGTGCCACAATACTGGCACCGGGCAGACGGATTCGACGACAGACCAATCGCACACGCAGAATCCAGACAGCGTGTCAAATTGGCGCGTGAACATGTCGTGGCGGCAGACACCGTGCCACAGAAAACGGTAAACAGCAAAGTGCAAAATGCGACCTTGTAATTAAAATGTGTGTTGTGTGGTTTCATATTCTCTCTAGTTATTCTGAATTATAACAGAAATGGGCTAGGCAAGCAAAGAGAAAAAGATTTTTTATTTAGGCATTGACAAAACGCATTTGTTTGTCTATATTGTTGGTGTGATATAACAAAAAGGATAAAAAATGGCAGCGGGAACAGGTGGACCAGCACCAGCAACTGGGACAGGTAAAACAAAAAAATGGTGGCTTATTCATGCCGCAGCAGGTGTTGCAGCGGTGGCACTGGTGGTGTTTGGAATGAAACAGTGCAGCGACAAAGATGCAGAACGCGATGAAAAGGAATTGGCAAAAACTGAGCTGGCACGTGCGGTATGCCGCTTGGATAGTTGCGTCAATCTGATTGGTGATGCAGCCCAAACAATTAAAGGATTGCAACGGGAAGTAGACAGCCAAACGCGTGTCATCAGTTCACAAAATGATTCAATTATTGTGCTGAATGATTCAATCGATGTGCTGAATGATTCTTTGACAAATGTTAATGAACAATTGGTGGATTGTCGTAATTCAAAACCACGTCCAACAAAAACAAATTCAGGGAACAGATGCCCAAGACAGACAAAGCCGGTCGTCAGACAGTCTAAGAACCGTCGTCAGGCCACATCAAATGCAGTGGTCGTTGCCCAACAGACAACACCAGCAGCAGGGGCGTCAGTAAACGCAAATGTGAACGCAAATCAAAATAATGGCGCAATTGTTGTTGGAAATGGCAATACTGTCGTTGTTAATTCTGGGGCGACAGCTGCTGCGGTTGATACAATGCGTCGCGTTACAAGAACACGTCGTATTATTGTTAACTGTCAAGTTCAGAGAACATATTAATTCGTTTTTGTTTCTTGTTTGTCGGTTCGCAGGCGCGGACCGATTTTTTATGCTTTTTTGGCTGGACAGATAAAACGATGATATGATAAGATTTTATTTATAAGAGAGAATATAAATGAAATTTATCAGAATTTTAGTGTTTTCGTTGTTCTGGGCGCCGGGGGCTGTGCTTGGCGCGTCTGGTGATTTTATGATGGCGGCCCAGCTGTTGGCGGCGGCAAAGTCTGCGGATATTCAACAGGTGCAGGTGTTGGTAAATAATGGCGCAGATGTGAATTTTGTGGATTCAACAGGACTGTCGATTGTGTGTACGGCACTGATGAATAATGATGTGCGGGCGGCGCAAATCTTGCAGATGTATGGGGCGGATGCGTCGAACTGTGACCGCCAAATCAAGAAATATAACAGTAAAAACAAGCCGAAGGGGGGCGGGGGATTGTTCAGCGGACTGTCGTCCGCCGAGGGCATGGGTTTAGCGGCGGCGGGGGCCGCCGTTGTTGTAGGTGGGTTGTTCTTGCTGACAGATGTGTTCGATCCGGGAAATGATAACGATTCGTCTGCAGGTGGAAATGATCGACCAAATAATAACCCAGGTGGCGATCCCGATAATGGTGCGGATACGACCCCAAAATTTGTTTTGCCATATGGGCCGGCAATGCCAACCGCGGCAGATGAAACGTTGGCTAATTATCAAGAACGGTTGGATGTGTACAGTAATGAAGCACTGTATACGCCCAGCTTTAAATTGATGACAGATGGCGATGTAGCAAATCAGGTGGCACAGAATTATTTGCTGATAATGCATGGGTATGCGCCGTTGGCACGTGGATATTTTGGGATGGAAACCCTGCGCAGCAGTGCGTCGAATGCGCCACTGGATTTAAGTGGAAACAGTTTGTGGGGCGAACCTGTTATGGGGGGGCGACCTGTTAATGTGGCGATGGTGACGGCAAACGGTATCAACGCAACTGCTAACAGTTCCTTGGCAAATGTGTTGTATCCGTGGACGGAACTGAATACAAATGGGACAACTGTTACAGGGGCCAGTAAAGATACTGTGTCCAGCAAGTACTACAATAATTCTTTGACGTTGACTGGTTCGCAAAATTCATGGTCGGATTTTACCGTAAAAGAAGAGGCAGCTGTTGCAGGGGTTAGTTTTGATTTGGCCGGATATGGAACGGCTATTGCCAATATCAGTGCGAATAGTAATGATAATTTGTTGGCTAAAATTGTGGGGGGGTATACCAGCAGTGAAGTCAGTTCAGATTACATCGGTTTCATGCCAAATGGTCAGATGACAATCTTTCGTACGGGCGGTGGAACAGAAATGGCGACGGTGGCCGACCAAGAATCAACAGGTGCGTATGTGGAAAATGATGGTGTGCTGTCGCAATTGGATTTGTTTGGGAAAACAATGTCTGTGGTCATAAATAATGGGGTGATTACGGCGTCTTATACCGAAACAGTGACAGGCGAAGATGGGGCGTCGACGGATGTTACAACAACATATACAGGATATATCGGTACAGATGGAAATTTGTATATTGACAGTAATGCAGATGGTGTTATTAATCAGGCCTATGCGATGGATGGCGGCAGTTTGATATTGGTTAAACAGGCACAGAATGCAGATTATTATAATTATAAAGCACTGGTTGGTGGGGCGAATTTGTGGCGTGCGGGAAATTTAAAAATCGGACGTTCCATGCCAGAGGTCTTGGCTAATGCGGATGTTATCGAACCGCTGCGTGCGTATAATGCAAAAAAGATAGGCGATGTATTGGCCGTGGATAATTGGGCGACAGAATTGGCCGAGTATGTTGATTTGTACTATAATGTTAATACATCGGATTCTTATACGCCGTCCAATGATGCGATTGGGTTCTTTAATGGTTTGGGGACACGTTATACGCCACTGACGGTGTTTTCAACGGGGGCATTTCAGACAGACAGCGAATATTCTGGTGAAACGTTGACCGCGACATTTGAAAATGTTGTGCCATTGGTGTTTGAAAATTCGGAACACTATTTTATGTCTGTTGTTGGGGTTGGGGTCGCAAATGGCACAAATGGCACGACAAGTGTATCGGGGTATGCGCCGAATAAGATTGCTTTGACACAATGGCAGGATTCGGGTAACTATTACAAGGCGCGTATGTGTGGTGTTGCAGGGACCGGTATGGGGGATGTTGATCCGTGGTGCTTTGCGTCGGCTGGGGTTACGGATGAACAGGCCGTTGCATCCGCGGCAGGTGCGGCAGGTGCACTGATGGCGGCATTCCCAGATTTAGACAATGATGAAATTTTTGCGTTGATGGCGTTGACCGCGGATGGGCCATTTTTAGGCAGAAATGACAATGGCGAAGTTTTTACAAAAGAAACACTGACGACTTATTTGCAAAATATGTATATTCTGCCAAAAGAAAAAAATGCGGCGGTTTCAGGTGGGGCAGATTATCTGAGTGTCTTTGCAGAGGTTTTTGGATATGGGTTGATTAATTTAGATCGTGCAACCAGACCTGGTATGGCAATATATTATTACGATGGCGCGGCAGATCAGATTGTTTCGTCTGATATTGTGCGGGCCGCGACAAATACACAGTTTCGGACGTCCGCGGTTTTGAATTTGCATGGGAAAAAAATTCGTGCACCGTTCTTTGATGTGCTGGAAAGTGTCGATGGCAGTATGAGTATGCCGCGCATCTGGGAAAATGAGTTTGCGCTGGGGACAAATAATGAACGCGGTTTGTATATGGGCGATGTGCTGGGGGATTTTAAAACGCGTCGTGATGCGGTACAGCGCAGCCAGGTTGGGGCGCTGGGGGTGACAATGGCGTTTTCTGAACGTGTATACAATGACAATTTAAATGGGTTGGATAATTTGTCGTTGGATTATGCGATGGGTAACTGGAAACTGGGGGCGTCATATCAACATTATTTGACCGATGGTGTGTCGCGTTTTTCAGGAATGTCGAATCCTGTGATGGGGTTGGCGTCAAATGCATTGGTTTCGGATGTTAAATACAATGCAGGTAAGTGGGCATTTGGGGCACGTGCGTTTTCAGGTGCAATTACAGACGAAGGCTTGTTGGAACACGACCCAACGATTTCATCCCAATATATGCCGGCAAAATTGGGCCTGGTGCAAGGGGGGGCAACGTATGTTGGTTGGACCGGCGATGGATTGAGCGTTGGCGCAAGTATTGGTAATGCACATGAAACAAATACAATTTTAGGTGCACAGACGGGTGGATTGCTGGAACTGGGGGGCGGGGATACTGTTTTTGTTGATACAACTGTACAGTATAAGGTCTCGGATCGTATTGATTTGACTGCGCGTGCAACATTTGCACATACAACATCAAGCGCAAATGGCGAATTTGTCATGGGGATAAGTGGAATCGATTCAAATGCGTTCGCGTTTGGTGCGAATGTTGGAAACTTTGAATTCAGTGTGTCCCAGCCATTGGCGATAACAGATGGGGACTTGCAATATGCGTATGCAGAATACGATGTTGTGAAATCGGCTGATAATAAATATGATTTGAATGTTGTTGATACACATATAGAAAATTTAAGTCTGGAATCAGAAAAACGTGAATTGCGCTTAATGGGGGCATATCGTCATCGGTTTGGTGAATTTACAGATGGTGCATTGGGCTTTATATACCGAATAAATCCAAATCATACAGATGATTTTGGAAACGAATCTATATTTATGTTGAAATTATCCCACAGATTGGGAATATAAAAAAAACGCCGATTTTGGCGTTTTTTATTTGCCTTTTTATTGTGCTAGTATATTATAGGTGTCGTTAATTAAGGGTTTTGTTATGGATCTAAGTTATAAGACAGTTGTAAATTATGTTAAAAACCTGTTCCCAGGTGTGGCACAGGTCGCGGTCAGTGATAATCCACAAATGGATGTCAAGGTGATGTCGTATTTGGCCATGAATAAATTATATTTGGTTGCCAGAAATGGACATCTGTATTGGTATTGTTTTGTAAATAATCAGTATTTGCCGGTTGCAAAATACATTTTGCGCAGTAATGGTGTTAATGTGGATTTGCATTACAGTCGCTATTATTATGGTGAGAAGAAACCTGTTTTGCGTATCAGGATGTCAAAATTAAAGCGTAATTCCGCGGGGCTTGAATTTGTAGAAAGTGTTATGAAGTCGGGAGCATTTAGGTTCGATGAGCAAAGTATTGAAAATAGAATTCAGCAGATTAGTCAGAAAGTTAGATAGCTTTGAAAAGAATGTCGCGTAAGGCGACATTTTTTTATTTTTTGTGCATCCAGAAGGATTTTCTTGCGCGGTGCAAAAAATGCACCGGCTGTGGGGCATTCGTTAGCGCGCGAACTGCGCTGGGCTTGTTCTTGCGTACTCATTGTCGAACCCTGGGGTCGGGTTCAAATCCTGGGATGTGCAACACAAATTAAAAACCGACCAAAAAGGTCGGTTTTGAATCCGTGG
>JAZROU010000025.1:0-2045 GCA_045648865.1 Candidatus Enterousia sp. | reverse complement strand
GGCCTGTACGAATCCGAAGATATTTGCTGTCCGGATTGTAATAATTATATTAGCAGAGAGATAGATGCGCCATTTACAAAAATTTTCAATCCGATACTGGGTAATATTGAAAACCTGGCCAAGACAAACAATAAAAAATCAACACCGGCACACACTGGTACGATATCATATGATGGAAAAACTTATAATGACGCGTTTATCAAGGGCGATAAGATTGTTGGGTGCGCAAGCCTTAGCCGAGAATTAAAATGCGATATTTCCAAACTGCCGCTAGAGATAAAATCGTATAATTTCGAGATAAACAACAGCAGCTTTCAGACCGGCATGGCAAAAATTGCATTTAATTATGCATTGGCAAAAAATATTGATTTAAAAATATTACAAAATGGCTTTGCCGTAACCAGTAAAAACGGCACAATTACTAAGATTGAATATAAATATCCAGTAATTCCATTTTGCCCGACCAATCCTGTTGACGCATATATGGAACTGGCAACCCCAACCGAACTGTATCACAATATGATATTGTTTTCGCAATGCAACAAACTGTGGTGCTATATCGATTTGTTTAACACATTTCAATATTACGTTTTACTGGCAGATAATTTGCCAAATGGCGTGAAGATTTATGACAATTATATGCAGACGCTGCAAAAATTAGATCGAGCAGAACCGCAAATAAAAATATTCGGCCCAAAAGACGTAATGATTTACGCCCAACAGTATGGCGTAGAACCAACCATGGATCAGGCCGAACTGTCACGACGTATCAAAAATGCAATCGCCACGAAATCACAAAAGCAATCTATGCAAGGTATTATATCTAAAAAAATGAACCAGATGAATATCTTTGCGATCATGCAGACACTGAAATCACACGAACAAATGCGACAAATTGCGTATGCGGTTCCATTGTACTTTGATGAACAAAATAATTTGCGCACAGAAAATTTTAGAACCCTGTCAACGAATGCAAATGGCACACAAATAATAACTTATCCAGATTCAATTATGCAATTGCTGGAATCAGACAAAGACATGTTGGCCAGATATACAACCGCCAAATTCAATAAACTGAATGCATTTTTATTACAAAAGAATCAAAAGACGATATAAAACATCTAGACAAATCCCAAAAAACTTGCACAAGCCAGCAAAAACAAAATAAATCCCAAGAACGGTATCGCAATGATTTTCCAGCCGTAAAACCTAAACAAACAAATCATAGCATATACCAACAAAAGCAGTATAATAACTATGCAGACAATATCATAACCAGCCATACAAACAAGATAACGGTTATCAAATGACATTGGACACACAGAGTCCCAAATTGGCTCAAATTTTGATATTCGACCAAACCAAGCTAAATCCGATAAAAACATAAAAAAGGCACAAAATAAAATCACCGTGCAAATATAGCTAAATACATGTGAGATTTTTGTCATTTTTACCTCTGGCATATTCCATATATCAATATTCTACTTTAATAATTAAATCTTTTCCATTGTTTTTAAACCATTCGGCAAATCCGGGCATTCCACTCGTCAAATCGATACATCCTGCGGAACCAGGAACATCGCCACCATGAATAGAAAAACCACCCCTGCCGAACGTATCTGTTTCTTTTGAAGGTTCGAGCCACACTCTGTGCTTTCCCCACCCTCTTTCACCACCAGGCCATGACGTATATTTTTTTATCGGAGTCGAAGGGATTGTCTGATTCCCATTTGCGCCACATTGGCGCAAATGGCCCCCTTTCGCTACGTAAGATCCAAACTTCGTTTACACTCGTTTTCATCAACTGACGCCCCGAACCCGGCAATCGCAGATTGCGAACGCCTCGTCCACACTGCGACACCCACAGGAATAAAAAATACCCCATGCGGGGCATTTTTTATTCCTGGCGGAGTCGAAGGGATTCGAACCCTTGATACCCTTGCGGGTATACTACATTTCCAATGTAGCGCACTAGACCAACTATGCGACGACTCCTGAACTAAATTATTCTGCGTCTGTGATGACCGCTGTTTCAACCGCTTCTG
>JAZROU010000024.1:0-23889 GCA_045648865.1 Candidatus Enterousia sp. | reverse complement strand
ACAGCCGCACACAACACGCAAACTATTGATAGTGTTGATATTTTCAAATCGTTTTTCATAAGCTCTCTTCCCTGATATTTTTAGTTTATCATATTTTGCGAATCGGGGTCAATACCCTTTTTCCTAGATTTTTATTTTTTTTAGAATTCGTACCGCAATCCAACCGATATGGAATTATCCAAAATCAAACCAATATCATTTTTAATCGTATAAGAATCCGTACCCACATAGAACGACCGTTCCTGTTCTGGACCCCACAGCATCGCCAAACGATAACGGAAATCCAACAACAAATTATAATCCAGATGATATGACCAACCACCCATCAGACCAACCATTGGCGACACATTTCGTTCACTATTATCACCACCACTAAATCTTGAACTTTGCAAATGCGTCTTAGGCACCGCAACACCCAAGCCGGCACCAACATAAAAACCATTGGCAAAATCATAATACCCATTTGCCATCAAATAAGGCACAGTCAACTTAAACGTAACACCACCTTCCGCATCATCAAATTCGGAAATAATACCGGCTTCCAGTTCTGCGCGCCAAAAATAATTAAACGTATGGCCAACAAAAACATTACCGCCAAACAAAGCCTCGGAAAACGATTCATCATCCAACATTTCTGAATCCGGCCCAGTTGTCTTGGATTCATTTTCCCAATTCATTATGTTCAAATCCAGTCGGCCACCGATGTACCAGTCACCAACCTCTGCCTTATCCGTATAATCATACGTGACTTTATAGCCACCATCCTGATTTCGTGTTAAATAACTGGGCGCGGCATCTGCCACAGTCGCTGTTAAACCAATTAATACTGCCAAAGATACTATTTTTTTCATGATAAAACCCTCCAATTTTTCCTATAGTATACCATAAATCACCCCCATTTCCAAAGCATAAAAATCTGCTATTGACATCTTTTTGCATTTTTTGCTAGATTCCACATAAACAGAAACAAAGGACACACCCAATGAACAAATACTTCTTGATTTTCACAGCCTTGGCTATCGTGGGCTGCACACACGTTCCTTCTAATATCGAAGGCGATCATGTTTTCTTTGACTTTGATTCTGCCGCAATTTCTGATGACGCACGTGACAACCTGGAATCCCAGGCACTGTATATGAAAAAGAATCCGGAAAAAACTATCACAATCGAAGGACGCTGTGACGAACGCGGTTCAACCGAATACAATCTGGCCTTGGGCGCACTGCGCGCAGGCAATGCCGCACACGTCATTATCCAGGATGGCGTTGAATCAGAACGCATAAAAACCGTTTCCTATGGCAAAGAAAGACCGATCTATCTGGGCACAGGTGAACAAGTGTGGGCAAAAAACCGCAACGCCACAACCCGTGTAAAATAATTAATCCCCTGTCTGGGGGATTTTTATTTGACGATATATATTTTTTTTATTATATTCCACACTATGGAAGAAAAGACAGCAATATCATTCGCAAATGTGGCGGCACGCTATGACGGCACCCCAGAAATACTGACCGACGTTTCATTTAACATCAGCAGTGGTGGCTTTTATTTTCTGTCGGGGGCATCTGGTGCAGGCAAAACAACATTATTGCGATTAATTTATCAATTACACAAACCGTCACGCGGTCAAATCAAATTATTTGGTCATATCACAAACAACATGACCCGCGACGAAATAACCCAGATACGACAAAAAATGGCGATTGTATTTCAATCATATTCATTATTGTCGCACCTGTCTGTGTTTGACAATATCGCCCTGCCCCTGCGGGTACGCGGCGTCCCAGAATCAAAAATAAAAAAACTGGTCGGAAAGGTTTTAGACTGGGTCGGCCTGGGCAAATACGCGGACGCAAACCCACTGTCATTATCTGGGGGCCAGCAACAGCGCGTATCGGTTGCCCGCGCAATTATTATCCAGCCATCAATTTTACTGGCCGACGAACCAACAGGAAACTTGGACGACGAAAACACATCCAGATTGATGGAATTATTCATACAAATGAACAAGATGTTTGGAACAACTATTATCTTGGCAACCCACAACAAAAAGTTAATGGAAACATATAAATTCCCTGTAATTCATGTTGAAAACCATCGCATCAGCTTTACTGGAACCGCCACAACAAGTACAACGAAAAACGATTCAGAATCCAAACGCATATGGCGCGGCCCAAAACCACAAAACTATTTTTCTGAATTATCGAAACAATTTGACGACATTGGGAACTCTTAACACATGAAAAAACCTGTTGTATTTTCACTTGTACGTGAACAATCTATATTTATGACAACAATTATGTCACTGCTTACATTTCTGTCCGTATTGGCACTGGGGATTGCGCTGTCCATCGGCACCGGCGTTTTACGCTGGAATGCCCAGTGGGAAAACTTTGCGACCGTCCAGGTAACAAATCCCGAAAACATCGAAAAAACAAAACAAATCATCGCAGAAAACACCGACAAAATCAAAACCATTAATGAAATCAGCTCAGACCAAATGAACGAACTGATGTCACCATGGATATCCGGCGGCAGCGTATTGAAAAATTATTTACCAAAAATGTGGGAAATCGAATTTAAATCCGCATCAGACTTAAAATCCGTTGGCACACAGCTGAACAAGAACGCCCGTTTTTTAACACATGCAACCGCACTAAAATCATCCACCAGCGCCGGCTGGAAAATGATTTTAATGTCATCAATAATATTGATTATGACCCTTGGGGCCATTGGCGTCTGCATTTCATATATCGCACGTAATACAGCAATGCTGCACCGTCGCGAACTGGAAATACTGAATCAAATTGGGGCATCAGACAATTTTGTTGCCAACCAAATGCAAATAATTGTCGCAAAGATCTGCCTGCTGGCATCGTCAATTGGTTTTATTGTTGCAGCACCAATACTGCTAATAATCATATCAACGGCGCACAGCGCCCGCATTGGTCTGATGGCAATGCTGGGGCTATCTGGACTTGGCTGGTTACTATTAATACTGTTACCAATACTAATAACCGTGGCTTCTATCTGGATAACCCGTCACACCACAATCAAAATTTTACAAGAACCCTAGAACTCATGCGCAAGGTACTAACACCATCTTTCGTAATATTCGCCTGCTTTATCCTGGGGGGCATGATTTTCAAGTCCGTCGCCCCCATACGATGTGGCACAATCTATCCCAACGACAGCATATTCGTACTGACCGGGGACGAACGCCGAATTCCGTTTGCAATAAAAAAAATGCGCGAATTCCCAATGGCCGACCTATACATTATTGGCGCAGGCGCCCAGGGCAAAATTGACGTATCTCGTCCTGCAGTAATTGAAACTTCATCCAAATCAACATACCAAAATGCATTGGCAATCCGTGACATTGCCACACGCCGAAAACTAAAGCGCCTGGTCATCATTACAACCGAAGATCACATAAATCGCGCAACATACCTGATCAAGAACGAATTACCCATGGTCGATGTTATCGCATGCCCCGCAACATTATCTGGCATGCCCCCAACAAAAAGACTTGAAAGATGGGCCACCGAATATATAAAATACATCGCAACAATGTTCGGAATCAAAGAAAGCTGATTAACAAAGGAAAACATTATGTTCAGAACAATAATATTTAAAGTCGCATTGGCCACACATTTTATTCTATGGTCACCTGTACTATTAATCGGTCTAACAAACAAAAAACTATGTGGTTGGCTGGTATTTCACTGCGCATATGGCGTATTAACGGTCGCACGCATATTTGGTGGCATAAAATATCGCGTTATATTCCCACAAACCGAAGAAAACGGCATCCCAATGATGCCAAACGAAAACCATCGCCTGGATGGCAAGGTTATAATCGCCGCGAAACACATGTCAATCCTTGAAATCGCCGTTATTTCCAAGGTTGTCCGCAATACCTTCTTTATATTAAAACGCGAACTGCTGTGGATACCGATATACGGCTGGGCATTTTGGCGCATGGGCATGATTGGCGTCAACCGTGCCGCGGGCCGCACAAACCTGTCTAAATTATCATCCCAGGTTGAAAAAGAAATCCTGAACGGCCGCATCTTAGTAATATTCCCCGAAGGGACCCGCGCAAAACCCGGCCAACAGGTACCATTAAAGGGCGGCTTGTTATTCCTGGCCCGGCACCTAAAACTGCCTATTTTGCCTGTTGGCACAGATGCAGGACTATATTGGCCGAAACGCGGCCGCATAACCCCGGGCACTGCAACCGTTACATTTGAACCAGTATTACCCAGCAAGGCATCACTGGATGAAATTGGCGCTGCAATCAATCGCCACAGCGCATAATACCATAAAAACAAAGTGCGAATCCTGTACAGTCCCCGACACACCAGTATTCGCACCTTATTTCATACAGTTTTTATAATTTATTTTCCACACCAAGATTTCCGTTTTCCACCATTATATGGTCGTGCCAAACGTTCGCGCACCAACACATCACCAACATCACGACCATCTGATAATACAACATTGGCATCAATTCGCCCCAGATATTTATCATCTTTGATATTTCTCAGTTCAACATGTGCGCCATCTGGCAATAATTCCTGTAACCGTTCACGCGCCTGTTGCGCCAATTGAATTTCTGCACCGCATTCACCATTTAATTCCGGCGTATCCACATTAATCAAGCGCACCCGAACAGTAATTTCGACATCATCATCCAACATAACGCCCGCCGCAAACGTATCACCATCTAATACATAGTCCACTGTTGCCGGCACCGCATATGCTGACATTGCCCACATACACACAATCATAAGCCCCAGTCTTTTCATATATTTCACCAATTCATGTTATATATCCTGCCGCAAAAAATGCCCCACAGGGGCATTTTCCTTATGGCAATCTGGGCGACCACGTTGGTTCCAACCCGTTTACATCATCAGGCAATTCTATATCATAAATATTTTGCCCTGTGATATCTACACTGCGAATATGACTGATACGCTCAATTCCATCAATCGCGCGTTCCGTTTCATAATACACGATACGCCGTGACCCAGGCGCCCATGATGGGGCCTCCATGAACCAGCCCCCCGCCAATATTTTCTCGTTACGTCCCTGGGGATTCATAATACCGACATAGAATGTATCATCGGCAATTTTTGTAAACGCAATAAATTGCCCATCTGGCGACCATGCCGGTGTTGCATACCGTCCCGCACCATATGTCAAGCGTTCAACCGACCCCGTTTCCAGATCCAACACATGAATTTGCTGACGCCCAGAACAATCGGAATTAAACGCCATTTTTTTACCGTCTGGCGAATAAGACGGACTGGTATTAATAGAATTTCCGAATGTCAATTGGCGCAACTCTTTTGTTTCAATATTATATTCATATATATGCGTAATCCCGTTCTTTACCAATGATATAGCAACCCGATTTCCATCAGGCGAAAAACGCGGTGCAAAATTCATTCCACCAAACTGGCCCAATCTGCGCTGTTCGCCCGTATCCAAATCCAGCGTCCAAACCATTGGGTCATCATTATAATAAGACAGGAACACAATCGACTGCATATTTGGCGAAAAGTGTGGTGACATTACAAACGTATCCTTGTCCGACAGATAGCGCATACCATACCCATCTTGATCCATAATCGCCAAACGCTTCACACGTTTGTGTACCGGTCCCGTCTCTGCAATAAAAACAATTTGTGTATCGAAATAGCCAATCTCGCCGGTCAACCGTTCATAAATTGCATCTGCCATAATATGCGCCAATCGTCGCGCAGACTTTCGCGACGCAACCAAAGACTGGGCCTCGATCTGTTCACGACCATTAACATCCCAAACAAAGAATTCCAGTTTATAACGATTATCCGATTCCGCCGTCAATTTTGTTTGCACCAACACCTGTGTTTTTATTGCCGCCCACGATTGAAATTCTGGCATTGCATGCATTTTCACATATTCTGGAAACGCATCATGATTGACGACACGAAACAATCCCGTACGTTTTAAATCATTTTCTACAACTTCACGCATCATTGCCGCGTCTTTTGAACGCACATCACCTGCAACCTCAAACTTCTGGACTGCAATTGAAATTGGATTTGCCGCACCTGCAACAATATCAACCTTCAGTTCAGCACGCGCCACCCCTAACATGAACACCCCAAAGACAAGTCCCATAAATAATTTTTTTAACATATCAAGTCCCCTTCCTGATTAAACATACACCAATTTTATATACACAATTAATAAAAATCAAACTAAATACGCAACAACACAAACGCCAACACCACCCACAACACAAACGTAATTACATACGTAAACATATTTGTATTGACAATTGTATTTACATTGGTATAGTACATTGTAAAGACCGCAGTATTGCACCCTGTATAGAGGATTGTCCATGCCAAACGTTATGCAACAATTGTTCATTATGAACATCGAAACATTATTAAAAGAATATGCCGCGTACAAGGCATTTAACAAATCGGACTGCGTTATCAACATGCGCATCCCGCGCCCTATTCTGGACAAAATCAAAGAACTGGCCGACACCCAGCACGTTCCCTATCAATCACTAATATCATCCGTATTGTTTTCTTTGGCAAACATAGAAGACAAAAAATAATCCAAAGGGGGAATAAAACACATGCCACCAAAAGAGATAATATTCCACACCCTAAACCAAAAACGCATCACGCCACCTGCGGCATCGGAAACACTGTTTCCCGAACTGTTCACAACCGACCAAGACATCACAGGCTGGATGTATTCCGACCTGCACAATCTGTACGGCGAAGCAATTTTCCCCACCCACCCATCTTTTAGTGCCCACATCTGGCAAAACCTGACAATGCCGACAAAAATTCGCCCAAACCAGGGCACACCACAAATGACCACCCCCACCACAACATTTTATGACATGCACGTAAAAACAATAACACACGCATACCAACTGGGCAGTCACGCATACAAAAAGGCCAAAGACTTTAAATTATCCCGCTATGCATGCTGGTGCATGTCGCGCAACAACCCATATATGATATTTTCACGCACATACTTCATCTCGGCCGTTATCGATAGCGAAATGAACTTTGATACAATGCAACAATTATCCTATCAATTTGCACGCGTAAACCTGCGCGCCCAATTGTCCAAATACGAAAAAATAATAAACGCAATTGCAAACAGACACAAAATAGACTTTAACAAATTCCGTCGCATAAACCGCAGCGCACTGTTCAACGACCACAGCAAATCCCACATTGCCGAACGCAATGACTTCTACATATCCCCCCATACACCATTGGCCGACCACATGGGCGCTGCAACATTGCACGCCCGCGCAAACGCGCTAAGAATCGCAATCCAGCGCATCAACCAACTAGGACACATAACCCCTGACAAAATATTTGGAATAATCTTTACAGAACTTTACACAGCACGCGAAAAAATGATAAAAAATCTGAACCTACGCCCAGAAAACGACATTTTTCGCACCCCTGCCCCCCAGATAGAATCACAATTGGCCCGCACCGAACGCGCCTTTATAAAAAAATACGCATACCAACATTAAAAAAAGCCACCATACGGTGGCTTGCTTACTACATACGCATCGGCATCAACACATACAACGCATCTGTATCCTTATCAACAGAATTTATTTTTGTTGGCGCCAACGGATCCTGCATTTCCATTTGGAATTTTTCACCTTCGACCTGGCCGGCAACATCTAACAAGAACTTTACATTAAAGACAACCGTAAACGAACTGTCGCCATTATATTCGATATCTAATTCCTGGGTTGCAGTACCCGCATCTGGGCTGGACGCATTAATAACCAGCTTGTTCATACTAAATGTCAACTGCACAGATTTTGTTTTATCGACACTGGCAACTGACACCAAATCAACTGCATTAATAAACTGCTTTCTGTCTAAAATCGCAATTTTATCGTTCCCCTTTGGAATTACAACACGATAATTTGGATATTGCGCATCAACCAGCTTGCTGGTCAACGTCGCGGACCCAACTGTGAAACGCGCCTTGGTATCAGACAATTCAACCAAAACATCATCAACATTCGCATCTTCCAGCAACTTAGACAATTCGCCAATTACACGACGTGGCAAAATAACCGACGGCATATCTGCACTGCCCGCCGGGGCCGGCATCGCACACAGTGCCATACGCTGGGCATCTGTTGCAACTGCAGTCAACTTTTTATCATTCCCATCTTCTGCAATATGGAAATAGATTCCACCCAAATGATATCGCACATCATCCGTTGGAATTGCGAACTTTGTTTGATTGATCAAGTGCGCCAAATCACCTGTTGTCATCTGAAACTTTGTGGTCAAATTACTGCCCGCCATTGCCGGGAAATTTTCGGCTGGCAACGTTGGCAAACGAAATACCGCACGTCCACTGGACACAACCAACTGATCCCCCGATTGCTTGAATGAAATTTCTGCATCATCTGGCAATTTGCGAACGATATCATACAACATCTGCACAGGCACTGTAATCTTGCCACCCAAAGTAATATCCGCTGCAACATGTTCCACCAGTTCCAAATCCACATTGGTTGCGGACAAAATCAAATCATCTGCTGCTTCTATCTTAACATTCATCAAAATCGGCAATGTCGCACGCTTTTCCACAATCGACTGCATATGCCCCAGCGCACGTATCAACACCTGACGAAACACTGAAAATTCCATTATACTACTCCTGTTTCCTTATATATATTTATGTGTCCTACACTCTTTTGCCTTAAGTCTACCAAAAAACCCCGATTCGGTGCAAGACCAAAAGAACACCCCCATACCCAACAACAAAAAACGGGCATCACAGTGCACAACACACAGATAATGCCCGACATATTTTATAGAGTATATATTTACAAATTATTTATACAGCACCTTTTCCAGTTTTGCGCGCAGTTTCTTAATATCTTCGTACTTAGTAATTTTTCCTTTTTCTGCCACAGAAATATCACCGCTTTCTTCGGACACCACCAACACGGTCGCCTGCGAAGCCTCGCTTAACCCCAAGGCGGCCCGATGACGCGTTCCATATTTCCAATTTAAATTATTTTGTGACAACGGCAAAATCGCCCCAGCATACGCAATCCGATTATTTTCGACAACAACTGCGCCATCATGCAGTGGTGTTTTATTAAAAAATATAGTCAATAACAATTCACTACTTATCTTTGCATCAATTGCGACACCTTTTTTTTCAATTGCACTTTCATCCAAACTGCTGGGGAACACTATCAATGCCCCAGTATGCTTTGTTGACATATATTCAACCGCAGACACAATCGCATCCAGTGATTTTGTATCTCTGGCCCTAACACCACCTGGCCGCAACATACGACGCCACCCCTTAACATTCCCCATCAGCGCCATAAACTTTCGCAATTCTGGTTGAAAAACCACAATTAAACTCAAAGACAAGAACAATGCCATATAGTGCAAAAACGTCGCCAATAAACTCAACCCCAATAATGGTAACACAAAACTAAGCACCCACAGTCCAGCCAATCCCAACAATCCATGCACCAACTTCTCAGATTGCGTATTTTGAATAAAACTACGATAAAACACATAAATCAATACTGCAATAACAGCAATCTGTAACACTCCAATCCAATCAAACATTTTTTCTCCTTATTTATTTAAAACACCGTTCATTAATTCGTCCATTGGTAGTTCAAACCATTCTGGATCTTCTTTGTATATTGGTGCCCCACGTTCCATCGCTGTTTCACATGGATCGCCATCTGCCAACCAGTTTTCCAACAAATCACCGGCGACCAAACCAATACCCGTTCCCGCAACCAGCCCAATTCCACCTGTAAATGGCGCCAACAACAACCCAAGCCCCGTTGCAGATGCAACCTTGCCTGCCACCGCCGCACCGCTAATTTTTATATCAGGTTCCGCCAAATTGCCGGTCAATTCAATCGAATTAACCACATTCCCCATCAAAGACAATTTCAACCCCCTAACCGGCACCGTAGTCAGATTTAATTTCATTTCTTCGTTCCCCAAATCCAACATTCCCGCCAATCCTATATTAATCGCATTTGTTTCAATCGCAACCCCATTTTGGGTTTCAACCACACCATCACGCAACTTTGCATTAACAGCAACACAAGATATTTTTATTTGATTATACTTTTTTTCACTGCTGAACAAATCCTGAACACCATGCCGCAAAGATGTCAGGAAATCTGTTCCATACATATACGCAACCAAGGCCGAATGCGCATACCCAGGCGCTACCGAATATACCTGCACAGGCCCTGTGATTGTCTGCATAATCTGGGACAAATTCTGTCCATTTGCCCGCACGTACATCTCTACATTCATTGGCAAATCAGACAAAAAGTCCGTTTCATGAATTTCCCCTAAAAGATCCCCAACCGATACAGCCTTGCCGATTACGGCCGCCTGCATCCATATACGCCCTGCATCATCGATATCTGCATCCATCGCAACATTTGTCTGGCCATTTGCAATGGCCGCCTGCAAATCTACACGCGCATGATTATTTCGTAACCCAATCTGCAGATCCACATCTTGTATATTCAAATCACGATAAACAATCAAATTTCCCAATCTGATGCGCAGATTTGCGTTTTTATCCAACATTTCATCCCCAAACAGCGGAATATCCTTAAACACATTCAACGCACGATCTGGTCGCGCACGACTGCGCGCATACCATTCTGGGAACAAGTCTGCCAACACAACCCTTGGGGATTGGACATCCAAATTCAATTCACCCGCATTTCCCCATCTCCATTCACCAGAAAATGTAAACTCAGTATTATTAATGTTAACTGACGACTTGCGCAAAGTTATCTTTTCCCAGTCAAATCCACCCGCAACATTCAACCGCAATGCAGGCACCCCCGACAAATCAAATCCGAAAATTTTCGCAACTGCATCTGGATCCGGCAAATCCCCCTTAACAACAAAATCTATTGGCGCCTTACTTTTTCCTTCCAGCGCAATATTTGCAATCAATGCCTCGCCCCCCATAGACAGCGCAACCTGCACAGGATAAACCCTGCGTTCCGCGTTATATTCAGCAAATTGAACAATAAACGGCATAACATCTTCGTCTACCTTTATCCATCCAGAATATTCACGCCCAGGCTTGTGCGGCATCAACCTAACATTCAACCCCGCCAAAGAATAACTTTGCCCCAGGATATTCGCACTCAGTTTTTTAACTTCGACCCCACCCAAACCAGCATCTTTGAACGGATAAAGCTCCGGCGCACCGTCACCCAGCACTTCACCATCTTTATCATCATGTTTATCCAACAGCTTAAACGAATACTTACCTGCCGAATTTTTTTCTACATTAATCTTTGCATCATATATCTTCACATTTTGAATGGTCGGCCTATCTCGAAACAGCGACACCAAATTCAACCTTACATCAATTTTTTCCGCGCTAAACGCATACTTATCCTTGGCCCAGTCTTCATTTGCAACACGAACCTGATTCAATTCGATATATGGCCGCAAAGAAAACTTCCACGACACAGCCCCATCTATCTCTATCGGCAAACCAGTTGAGTCACGCAAAATTGCCAAAACATTCCCACGCAATGTTTCTAAATTAACCTGACTGAACGCAACCACAATGGCAACAACCAACCCGACCAAGAACAGGCCTATAACTCTAACTACAGCAAAAAAGATACTTTTCCTTACCCTCATGGCAACTTCAGTTCCAAAAATTCCATCACAGGCACCATAAAATCAGGCACCGCGGCCCGTATCGTAAGCATACGCCCCGACGTCGGATGCTGAAATGTTAACTTATGCGCAAACAAAAACAAGTTGTTTGTTTTCATCATCATCCCCAATGCACCACCAAGTAATTTTTGTCCACCATACAAATTATCGCCAACAATCGGGGCATTTAATGAAAACGCGCTGTGCAAACGCAATTGGTGCGTACGTCCTGTCTTGGGTGAAAATCGCACCCACGACACGCATCCTGCTGCCGCGGCCAACACGCTATATTCTGTGATCGCACGTTGCGGTCGTTGCCCTGTGCCATTATTCAAACGAATCGGGCTATCAAATACCTGGCCTTTCAGCATATAGTTATCAATAACGCCACGCCCAGGCTTAACATCGCCATTTAACAACGCCAAATATTCTTTATGTGCGGTTTTATTTTGGAACTGTGCCGACAAATTTTGCGCTGCCCGCTGATTTTTCGCCACAACCAAAACACCACTCGTTTCCCTATCCAAACGATGCACCAGTGAAATTTTATCATACGGGAACAACGCCGCCGCCATTTTATCAACAGATTTTCGTATTCCTGTTCCACCTTGAACCGCCAAGCCCGCTGGCTTATTAAACACAACAACATCTTCATCGCTATGAATGATACACTTCCGCAGCTCTTCCAAATCTGCCAACGAAAACAAATTACCACTTTCTGTTTTCTTAGCCCCTGCATCCGCATAGCTAATAATTGTTGGTGGCACGCGCACCACATCACCGGCACGCAAAATTTCTGTACCGCGCACACGTTTTGAATTCACACGGATCTGTCCACCCCGACACAGCTTGTAAAATTCGCGCTGTGGCATAGACGGAAATTTTCGCAAAAACAATCGCAACAAACGTGTTCCATCTTCTACCCCAGAAACATTTATAAATTCCGCCATCACACACCCCGCTTGGCACATCAAATCGCACTATTCACCATAAATGATTTGAACAGAATTTTTTCCATCTGCCCCGCCACAGGATCCAACTGCCCCGCCCTGTTTTCCACCGGACAACTGATACCCAACCGAATCGGACCACGCCTTGGCCAGCAACGATTCGCATTCACTTTGCCCCAATCCATTTATCGACACGATAAACTGACGTGGGTTTGCTGGATCAACCGCTAACTCGTACGTACCACCATATGGATTCTTGTTACTCATCCCGATTGCGCCAAAGATTGTATCGCCATTCATACTTGAAAAATCATCATATTCGCCATGAATATTGCGCACCATGGTCACCATCTGAACGACCTGGTCATTAACCGACGTCAACTTTTGCGTACGCATTGCTGTCGAAATCATACCGATTGCCCCGACAGTAATCACCCCCATAATCGCCAACACCCCCAGCATTTCAATCATAGAACGACCTGATTCTTGATTCATTGAAAAACCTCTTATTTGCTATTTACTTAATAATATTCTATCATAAAGAATATGAATATTCAATTTTCTGATTTAATCGAAAACGCGCCACACGCCCCAGGCGTGTACAAAATGTATGATGCAGACAACAACCTGCTCTACATAGGCAAGGCAAAAAACATATCCAATCGCCTGCGTCAATACCTGGATATATCAAAGCTTGAATTACACAAACAGGTTATGCGAACACTGGTATCACGTGTCGAATGGGAAACTGTTCCAACCGAATCTGACGCCCTGCTTCGCGAACAAGAACTTATCAAAACGCAAAAACCAAAATACAACATCATGCTGACGGATGGCAAAATGTATCCTATGTTGGCATTAACATCTGACGATTTTCCGCGCCTGCTAAAATTCCGCGGAAAAATATCCCAGCGACGCGATGTATACGGCCCGTACCCATCCGTATCTGCGTTAAACGAAACAATAAAAACGATTCAACGTGTCTGCCAAATCCGCACATGCACAGACACGCAAATGCGCAACCGAACGCGTCCATGCCTGTTGCACCAGATTGGTCGTTGCTGTGCCCCATGCACAAACCCCGACAAACAAAAATACGCAGAAAACGTGCGTACAGCGCGAAAAATATTAACCGGTGACAGCACCCCAATAATCGCCGATCTGACCCAACAAATGCATCAATATTCTGCAAACATGGATTTTGAATCTGCGGCCGCCACACGTGACAAAATTGCGGCATTAACACACACATCAAACCGCGGCAGGCCACAAAACAATGCGTACAGCGCGATTTCAGACTGGGACAAAAATGTATCTGATTTGGAAAAATGGTTGGGAATAAAAATAACGCTGGCGGGTGTATTTGACAATTCGCACTTGTTTGGCCAACAACCCGTTGGTGCGATGATAACATTCGGACACAACGGATTTGAAAAATCAGGATACAGACACTTTAAATTATTGGACAAATCGCGTGCTGGCAATGACATTGCCATGATGTCTGAATTTGTCAGACGTGCCGTCGAACGCGGTCCGAAACTGGACTTGATAATTGTCGACGGTGGCATGGCACAGTGGAACATTGCCAAACGTGCGGCCGGTGACATTCCTGTATTTGGCGTGACCAAGGGCATTGTCCGTGACGGCGACGAACATTTTATTATGCCAGACGGCACAATACACCGCGACCTGCCCAAGGATTCGCCCCTGTTTTTAATGCTGCGTGCGGTCCGGGACGAAGCACACAGATTTGTAATCACATATCACCGCAACACACGTGCACGGCAAATGACCGCATCCATACTGGACGAAATCGATGGCATTGGCCCATCGCGCAAGCGCGCATTACTGCAACATTTCGGATCCCCACGCGCAATTATTGATGCCGACCTTAACGCATTAAAACATGTCCCAGGCCTTGGGGATAATATCGCAGAAAAAATATATGCCCATTTTCATTCATAAGTGATATAATACACCCATTCATATATTGACAACCAAAGGAGAAATTATATGAAATTCTTTGTAAACTTCCTATCCGCATTCCGCATTGCTGCGTCGTTTGCGATTATCCCAACATTAATGTTTCAAATGTATTGGACAACATTTATTTTATATGCCCTGGCGGCGATGTCCGATTGGTTTGACGGTTACCTGGCCAGAAAATATGATGTTTGCACCAAGATTGGCGGTGTAATGGATCATATTGGCGACAAATTACTGGTTGTAAACACACTGATTATGTTATCGGTAATGATGCCGGTTTGGTTTGTTGTTGTTCCTGTAATCATCATGATTGCGCGTGAATTATACATATCTGGCCTGCGTGAATTTCTTGGCACCCAGAAAATCGAAATGCCTGTGCCCAAGGCACGCTTTTCCATGGGAAAAATCAAGACCACATTGCAAATGATTTCCATTGCGGCATTTTTATTAATATTCGCGCTTGGCTCGTTAATTACGCCCGAAACCGACAGTCGCACATTAATGTACATGATTTACATCCTGCCACAGGTTGGTATCTGGGGCTTGTGGTTTTCATTATTGGCATCCATCTGGTCTGCGACCCAATACACAGCCACATTCCTGGGGCATATGAAAACATTGGCCAAGAAAAAGAAATAAAAAACGCTATACGCAAAAATCCGGCAACCGCCGGATTTTTTTCACCCCCCCATATCATCATCCAAACTTTTTTTTATTGTCATTTCTGCCCCCGCGCGTCATACCCACTTGGTTCCACCCACGCAAACATTCGATTGCGCGGGGCCCGGGGCGGATATCCATTGCCCCACAGTGACAAATAAAGCACTACTAAACAACAAAAGAAAAATGCCCACGACACACTATATTCCCGCCTACACGGGAATAAGGCTTTTTTTATTGCGTCTATCTTTCATCCAGATTATCCGTGTCCAATTCTCCTCTGTTGACAGGAATAAGGCAAAGCCGCCAGGTGGCAATAGCATTCGTAACTTTGCACAAACTTCTATCCCCCCCCGGCCTGGCGTGCCCCCCCACCACCACACACACATAAAACACATAAATTTTTAACAATAAAAAAATCGCAACCATAACATGATTGCGATTTTTTTTATCCGCACAACACCTTAATTCAATGGCGCCCCCCAATGCTGCTGAATGCTGCGTTCTACATCCATCGGGCTAACCAAAACCTGTGGCGTCAATATAACAACCAATACCTCGCGCGTGGCAGATGTTTCACGCGAACCAGACAGCGCCATAAAGTCCGGATCCCCCAACCCATAACGCGTATCTTCGTTTGTCTGTTTTTCAAATCCAGACACCACCAACATCTGGCCAGATTCCATGATGACTTCTTGCATAAAGCTGCGTTCTTCCACTTCTGGCAACTGCAATGTCACTTCGCCAATTGTCTGGGTTGACATACGCAACAATTCACGCACAGACATACGGAACAACAACAATATCTTTCCATTTTCTAATACGTTCGGCAACAACTGCATTGTAAACCCAGTCTCTAAATCATCCTGATCAACTGTACTGGATTCAACCGTTGTAAAATTGCGTGATTCAAATCGCTTGATATATCCTGTGGTACGTGTATTGCTGACCGGCGCAACACGATTACTGCGCGTCGTCACACCAACATTTGTAACCAAAGACACCTTGCCCTGTTTGGCCAATGCTTCAATCAATGCATTACTGCCCGCGGCCCCTGCCAGTGAACCATTCATAATCTGATCCTGGGTATATGCACCTTCGACCAACGTCCCACCTTCCATATGTGTTGCACCTGTCAATGCAGAAACAGTATTTGACAACACCGCGATATTCATTGAACTGGCCTCGGTCGATGCCAAATTATTCTTTGGATTTGCAACGATATTCAATCCAGATGTTGAATTAATCGCCGCCGCCAAATTCAAACCAAACGCCGAATCATTAGATATTGTGACCTGTAACACTTTAACATCAATTGTAATCAACTGGCTTAACCGTTTATTTTGGCGTTCAATATATTCACCTACACGCGCCAACACAGATGGCGACGCCGTAACTGTGATTGTTCCCAAACTGCGTGACACAGTAAAGTCTGCGTTATCTGCCTTGCCTATAATTGACGAAATTGCCTTTTCTACTTCATCCCATTCTTTCAGTGTTGATTCTAATGATACTTCATTTGCATCATCTGTTGATACGGATGTCTGATATGCAACCTCGGTCCCCAAAGCATACAAAGTAAATGTCTTGGTTTCCGTTTCATAGAAAACAATTGAATTTTTATCATAATACCACAACAAATCTAAATCTGTTGCAACCTGACTTAACAGCCCAGACAGTTTACCAGTATATGCAACATTAACCTGTTTTTTTAATTTATCAGATGACACCTGTCCATCAATTTTAACAGGAATCCCCGTAATCGAATAAATATCATTTGCCAACACCTGCAGTGACACAGGCTCGTCTAATAAAATAGTCACCCCTGTATCTGTTTCAAATTTTGCTGGCAAATTATTTCGATGTTCCAACACCATCGATTTATTCCCCAGCCACACACCTTCGGACATAGAAACCGTGTCACCACTTGCAACCTTGGCCCGTGGATTTTTTGCCATTTCAAACGCATCATACGCATTTATAAAATCTTGATCAACAGATGCTGCAACCTTGGCAGACTCACGCTTTGCACACCCTGTCACCGTTGCCAAGACCAGCCCACACAAGACAAAAAACTTTAATGATTTTCTCATTTCACATCTCCTACATCAATTGCACTACGCAATTATTCTTCACCTGTTGAAATCACCAACACTCTATTACCTTTATAGAATTTCGCATATGGGATTGGTGTCGCACGTCCAAAATTTCGCACCAACGCAGACGCCACATCAACAAAACGCCCTTTGAATACTGCACTGGCTTCAATCGGATATTCACGCGATGTTGTCCAAACCAAATCCCATCCCTCTTTGTCACACCACGACTGCAACACTTCACGCAACGTCTGACCATTTGCCACAACCCATGACCGCACCTGATCCGTCAGGTTTACCGGCGCCTCAGCATCTGCTGAAACATCAACTGCAATTTCCGTTTCTTCTACAAATTCACCCGCCTCGCCATTGAGCACACCACCTGCGCCCTCAACCTCTGTTACAGCCTCTTCCACTTTCATTCCATTACGAACCGCAAACGCTTCATATCCATCCGCATACTTACCACAATTCTTGCGCCCACTGCGCGACACGGCCAACACATTTCCACCATCGTCTTCTAAAACCTCACGATGCAACAACGACATTTCAGAATTAGAACCACACTCATCATCAAAACCCACAGGAATCTGATTACCATGCAGCATATTTGCCCCACCAGACCAACCCGCAAACTCACCACGTGCCCCCAGATTAAAATTATTTTCCACAACCAAATCCGCACCTATCTTGGACACAATACGAATATTGTCTTTTTGCTTTGGCTTAGAACATGCACCACCCTCACACGAAACCTCTACATCTGCATCCGAACCCGCCAACGGCCACGCAGGCACATTAGCCGGCATCGCATATTCATCCACCTGCACTTCGTCTACATATCCATCCTGAACCAGTCTTTCCTGATCATAAAACACCTCAGACGTGACAACCTGGGGCAAAGACGGCGCCGCGAAACAATACCCCGCCGCAGTTGCAAACATGGCAATAATCAAAATTTTACGGAACATAAAACGCTTCCTTTCCTTGAATATTCTTCCTTAATCAATAGATATTATAACAATTTGACCGAATCTGTGCAAGACATAAAACACACATAAATCAACTAAAAAATTAATTACACATATAAAATCGCACGAATCGGCAAAAGGTGTTATACTGTCACAGAATTAAACCAGCACCTAAGGGGATTTTTTATGGAAACCACTATTACATTTGTTCTCTTTTCTATAATTATTTTATTCTGCGCATGCATATATTTTTACATATACCGCATTAACGCCCGAATCAATGACATAAACAAGACCCAGGAACACCAATACGCTCTTATTGTAAAAATGCAATCCATATTAAAAAACAAATCCGCAACAAATGCAGTCACCGAAAACGCTGAAATGATTTACCAAGACCTGTTACAAAACTTAATTCCAATTATGGCGGCCATCGACATTATGCCACGCAACACCCCTGAACACGCATTATGGCGCGCATTGGGTGGCATAATGGACGAATACGCAAGGAATCCATTTGCATTGGAAAAATTACGTCGCGCAATCAAGCTAGATTCCGAAGTCGCCCGCAGCGTCGATAATTACATGCGTCGCGCCGACAACTTTCTGCATCACTTAACAACAACCGAACCTGACGGTCTGCTGGCCAATACATTTACAGACGGCCTGTTGGGTCAATCATTGACATTTTTCGCCCAGGCGAAACAACTGGCGATCCAAAACAACTAACGCATGCCACACCTGTCTGAAAATCTTATCCGTGAAATTTCTGCTAAGCGCAACGAACCCGACTGGCTGTTGCAGTGGCGCCTTGATGCATATCAGGCATGGCGCACAATGACCGAACCCCATTGGGCTGAAATAGAATACGCACCAATAGATTACGACACCCTAAACTATTACAACGAACCAGGCGCAATTGATAATTCTGACCTGGAATCTGTGTATGACAAAATGGGCCTGCCGGAAAGTGAAAAACGCGCACTGCTGGGCATGGCAACAGACACTGTTATTGACAGTCGTTCTGCCCACACATCATACAGCGCAGAACTGGAAAAATTAGGGATAATATTTTTACCGTTTTCCGACGCTGTTATTAAACATCCAGACCTGATAAAAAAACACCTGGGATCGGTTGTCCCTGCCACAGACAATTTTTTCGCAGCATTAAATGCAGCAACATTTTCTGACGGAACATTCGTTTACATTCCACCAAACACAAAGTGTCCCATTGACCTTGCCAGCTATTTCAGAATTGAAACCGCCAAAATCGGCCAATTTGAACGCACATTAATTATTGCGGACACTGGCGCAGAATTAACCTATATGGAAGGTTGCAGTGCCCCCCGGCGTCCAAATCATCAACTGCACAGTGGTGTTGTTGAAATCATCGCGATGGACAATGCCACCATCAAGTACGCAACTGTGCAAAACTGGTTTGCTGGCGATTTTGACGGCAAACGAAACAACGGCGGCATTCTAAACTTTGTGACCAAGCGTGGCATATGCTACGACAATGCAAAATTATTGTGGACCCAGATGGAGGTTGGCAGCGCCCTAACCTGGAAATACCCATCAACAATTTTGCGCGGAAACAATGCATACAGCGACTTTTTCTCGCTGTCAATAACACGTGGCGCACAACAGGCGGATACCGGCACAAAAATGATCCACATTGGCGACAATACCACATCAAATATTGTTTCATATGGCGTCGCCACAGACGCATCCACACAAACATTTCGCAGTCTGGTATCTTTTACCGGCAACAACTGCACGAACGCATCAAAATGCGACAGTCGCATCATCGGCACCATGGCTACTGCAAACACCCTGCCCCGAGTAATTCACAACGGACACAACAACACCCAATCGCACGAAGCAACCACCGGCACAATCGATATTGCGACCTTAAATTACCTTAACATGGCCGGCATTGAAACAGATTCTGCAATCGCATTAATTATTGGCGCCGCCGCCTCACCTGTTTTATCACGTTTGCCCATGGAATTTTTGGTTGAATCTAAACAATTAATACAAATGGCACTGTCCAAGGATTAAAGACATGTTGGAAATAAAAAATTTAAGCGTATCATTTGGCGACAAAGAATTATTAAGCAGCATCAGCATGACCGTATCTGACGGCGCGCGGCATCTGCTGGCGGGGCACAACGGATCTGGAAAATCGACGTTGGTCCAAACAATCGCCGGCAACCCAGAATACACGATAACATCGGGCAAAATAATTCTGGACGGTCGCGACATTACAAACGAAAACGCCACAACACGCGCATTACTTGGATTATTTCTAGGCGCCCAACATGTTCCACAAATCCCCGGCTTAACGGTAATCAGTTTCTTAAAACACTCGTTATCGGCCCACACACATTTTCAAACCGGCAAAGATTTATCCATGGGCGAATTTCTTGAACATCTGGAAACCGCACGCAACAACCTGAACATTCCGCGTGAATGGCTTAATCGCAGTATGAACGTCGGCTTTTCGGGTGGCGAACGCAAACGCCTGATGTTGCTGCATTTAATTTTAACAAATCCACGCCTGGCAATACTGGACGAACCTGATTCCGGCGCGGACACCGCGACCAAAGAATTAATCGCAAAAACAATTGCGAACATGCCAGACACAACATTTATTTTTATCAGCCATCAAACTGAATTTACAGAAATGATAAAACCAACACATACTACAACTTTATCAAATGGCAAAATTGTGATAAAATAGTAAAAAACAAAGGGCAATAAAACATGAAAAAAACACACCAATACAAATTTTCCACATGGACATTATGGTCACCATTAAAATTTGCACTTATTTCATTTTGCATACTGGTATCCACCGCATTTATATACAGCTTAATTGCCAGTATGTTCTACACACCGTCCACCATGCCTCAATCACCACTGGCAATTTTACTAGCATTGGGCTTCTTGGGCGCCATGGCATTACAAATACGTTCATTACCACGTGCAAAAATGGACCGAACATCATTCATATCAATACATAACATCCAAACATTGATACTAAGCGTTCTGTTCATCACATCGTCATACCTGATCGTACGCCATGCCCAGCAAATAATGTTTCATCTGTTGATGATGGAAACACAGTTATCCGGTGCATTTATATTAACAATCAGCGCATCTTTATTATTCTATTTATATCTAACAGGTCTGTTATTAGCAAACTTTTACGCCAAATTTCAGCGCATACGCGAATTCAAAATTCCAACATGGAAAATAATTTGCAGCATTCCATTTGGCTTTTCTGCGCTGTGGGCACCTGGATATATACTTGATTCTGACGACACTAAGAAACCCAGTTTCGTACCAAAATCTGCAATCCTGCAACGGGTCTCTAATTGGATTATATCACGTCCTGCGAACACAATCGCTACATTCATCCTAATTACAATCATATCCGGTTTCTTCTTTGGATTTAATGCAGTTCTGCTAACCTTTTCATTAACATTAATTTTTGGAATTTGGACATTACAAGTCGGCAAAAAATCATTTGCAAAGAATATGCAAAACAGATACGCAACAACCGTCGCAATTTTTAATATAGTACTGTTAATATTGTTTATTGGATTCTATGCAATTGTACCAACCACAACACAAAACGTACAAATAACAATTTCAGACACCCAAATCACAGAACCACTGCAATAAATATCCCGGGGGCCACACAATGCACGGAATAATAATTTTCACAGCGATAATATTCTTTTTATGGATTGCACGGTCGATACTAATTCCAATTTTGGTTGCGGCATTTATGTGGTATCTGACGAATGCCATTTCTGATTACTACCGCCGCGCACTACCATACAAAGTTCCGACCAATCGTTCCACAAAAACAATGTCAATTATCTTTGATTGGGTTTCATATATAGGCACCATTGCAACACTTGGGATAATACTGTACCTGTTTGCGACCCAAATCCGCCCGATGTTTTCAGAATTACTGTCTGCCCTGCCCGCACTTCAAGAAAAACTGACCCATCTTGGCACATACCTATCAGAATATGTTGGGTTTAAATTTGACGCGAACATGATACCGAACATCACACAAATTGCGACAAACATTGGCGCATCTTTGGCCGGCCTTGCAACATCTATGGGGATGGTTCTGGTGTACATGATATTCATGTTTGTAGAACAAAGCACATTCAACAAAAAATTCGCAGCAATGTTTCCAGCCAAACGCCAATCTAAAAAATTCCGATACATTCTGGACAGCATTGACACAAACATGAAAAAATATTTATTTGTAAAAACGGCCATTTCTGCAATAACAGGCATTGCATCATTTATATGGTTACAATTAATTGGCGTTGAATTCGCGGGGGTTTGGGCATTTATCGTATTTATCACCAGCTATATTCCAACAATTGGCGCAATCATTGCGTGCACACTGCCAATATTATATTCATTGGTATCCGCCCCGACATTACAGCAACCAATTCTGACCGCCGCAGGTTTAATCACATTACAGATACTATTTGGCAATATATTGGAACCAAAACTGACTGGAAAAACATTAAATCTATCAACTCTGGCGATTTTAATTAATTTGGTTGTATGGGGAATGATTTGGGGGATTGCCGGCATGTTTTTCAGCGTACCATTATTGGTTGGCATCTACATTATATGCGCACAATTTGATTCAACACGTTGGATTGCGATACTGCTGTCCGCAAACGGTCAAATCCCTGACAAAAATGAAGAATAAAAATCGCGCTATACGCACAAAAACCGGGCATTATGCCCGGTTTATCATTGAAATCGCATTTTCTAAAATCACGCGTGCAGATTCCGAATCCAACCGTTCTTTCAGCTCACGCACACGAACGCGCCCTATACTTTCCTGGGCCGCGTTTGATGTTAAATTTTCTTCGACAAAGCAAATCGGCAAATCTGTTTTTTTTTCCAAATCTTTCACAAAATCACGCACCATTTTTGTCGTATCTGATTCAGTTCCATCCCCACGTACCGGCAAACCAACAATAATACCAACAGCATTTTCCTGCGTCGCCACATCTGCAACCAAACTCGCATGATTTTCTGCACCGCGTGGCAAAACAATCGCATCACGCACAAACACAAAATCACGCATTGGGTCAGATACCGCAACCCCAATCCGTCGCAGCCCCCAATCAATTCCCAAAACACGCCCATCACGTGGAAAAGCCTTGAAATCTGGCAAAATCATTGTATAATTCCTTTACTTTATAAATATAGGATTGAAAATGGCATTTAGCAAGCAACAATTACAAAAATTCGCAGACTTGATTAAAATTGAAATCTCTGATGAAAAATTAGCCGAAATGAACATAGATTCTGTGGTTGAATGGCTGAACAAATTACAGAAAATTGATACAACCAACATAATCCCTATGTTAAATCCAGCTGAACACAAACTACCACAACGCGATGACATCGT